>JALXAF010000139.1 GCA_026992375.1 Anaerolineae bacterium | reverse complement strand
GCCAGGGCAGGCGCGTCATTGACGCCATCGCCCACCATGATAACCGGGTTTTCCTGCTGCAACGCCCGAACCACATCCACCTTGTCGGTGGGCAACAGCTCGGCGTAGACCTCATCCACGCCCAACTGACGGGCGATGGTTTCAGCCACGGGCTTGTAATCGCCCGTGAGCATGGCGATGCGTTTGACGCCTATCTTGCGCAATGCGGCGATGGTTTCGGCCGCGTTGGCCCGGGGCATATCCGCCACAGCAATCACGCCCAGCAACCGGTCGCCATCCATAGCCAGCACTGTGGTCTTGCCCATCCTCTGCATGGCCGCTATCTTCTCAGAAGCGCCGTCGAGCTTGTGAACAGAGGAAAGCAGACGGGCAGATCCAACGAGAATCTCCCGGCCGTCGATCCGGGCCCGCACGCCCTTGCCGGGCAAAGCGCGAAATTGCTTGGGTTCGCTGATTTCGAGCCCCCGGCTGCGAGCCTCATCGACGATGGCCCGGGCGATGGGATGCTCGGAGCGCACCTCGGCGCTGGCCACAAGCCGCAGCAGCTCCTCATCTTCCAGACCGTCCAACGCAATGATGTCGGTGACCTGAGGGCGGCCCTGGGTGAGAGTGCCGGTCTTGTCGAAGGCGATGGAATCCACTCGAGCAGCGTTTTCGAGATGCACGCCGCCCTTGAACAGAACGCCATTGCGGGCCCCCGAGGCAATGCCCGAAAGCACCGACGCTGGCGTGCTGATCACCAAAGCACAGGGCGACGCCACCACCAGCAGCGTCATGGCTTTATAGAACACGCCCCTGAAGGGCGCGCCAAAACCGAAATAGCCGATGAGCAGCACCAACGCCACAGCAACAAGCACGCCAATGGCGTAGGGATGGGCGAAGCGATCGATAAGGCGTTGGGTGGGCGCCCGTTCGCTCTGGGCCTCGGAGACCATTTCGATAACTCGGGCCAGAGTAGTGTCCTTGGCCTCCTTCGTCACCCGCACATCGATAGCGCCATCGAGATTGATAGTTCCGGCGAAAACATCATCCCCGGGCGTTTTGTGCACAGGAACTGATTCGCCTGTGATGGAGGATTGATCCACCGTCGTCTCGCCCAGCAACACCTTGCCATCCACCGGAATACTCTCGCCTGGGCGCACCACGACGACTTCGCCCACGTGCACCCCCTCCACCGGCACGCTGATCTCCTCGCCATCTCGGCGCACCGTCGCTTCATTGGGCCGCAATTTTGTCAGCGCCTCCACAGCGCGGTGAGTGCGATCCATGGCGTAATCCTCCAGCGCCTCGGCCAGCGTAAAGAGGAACAGCAGCATCGCACCCTCGGCCCACTGCCCGATGACGGCCGCGCCCAGCGCCGCCAGGATCATGAGGAAATCCACATTCAGCCGCCAGCGGCGCAAATCGTGCAGCGCCTCTATCAGCCCTTGATGACCGCCCGCGACGTAGGCCAGGGCGAAAAAGAGGACAGGCAATCCGGGCATGGCGGGCGCGCGAACGAACCTTTCCAGCGCCACGCCGACGAGCAGAAAAATCAAGGTCAGGCCCGCCCAAATCAGTCCCTGGTTACGCCTCCAGAAAGGGAGCTTGCCCTCGGCTTCATCGACGATGGGGTAGCCAAGCTCCTCCAACTGTTTTTCCACCTCGGCTAGGGCCTCCTTGCTCCGGTAGCGGATGGAAACCGTATGTGACACCGGATTGATAGAGACGCGAAACACCTCGGGCGCGTCGCTCAGGCTTTGCACCATAGAGCCCGAAATGTTGCGATACAGCGAGCTGTTGATGGTCAGAGTGCGTCGTTGCACGCGCTCATTCAGGGCCAGGCCCAGATCCCGGGCGATGCCATCCACCACTCCGGCCGAAATGCGATCCGGATCATACGCCAACGAGAGCTTCCCCTCTCCCATGTCCAGCTCGACAGCCATGATGCCATCGTGCTGCTCCAACGTCTTGATCAGCAAATCCGCGCTTTCTTGAGCGGCCTGCGGGTCCTCGGGCATGAAGATGGTGATCTGGAGCTCCTTTTCTCTCATATTACGCGCTGGCCTCCTCTTGTTCGAGTTCTTTTTGGCAGATGGGGCAGATGCCGTAACCCTTGATGTGGATGTTTTCCAACTGAAAATCGGTGCGGGAATCAATTGTCTCGAATATCTCGTTGATTTTCTCCATGGGGAAATCATAAATCCTGCCGCAGCGAGTGCAATTCAGATTGACATGGGGCGTGAGTTCGGTCTCATAGCGCACGCTGGCCCCGCCAGTGCAGGATAGCTCGATGATCTCGCCCAGGTCTTTCAGCACGGCTACGGTGTTGTAAACCGTTGCCCGGCTAATGGTGGGAAACTGTTCGTGTACGGCGTGAAAGATGTCGTTGGGGGTGGGGTGAGATCTGGTTCGGGAAAGATAACGGCAGATGGCCATGCGTTGCGGCGTCAGGCGTAAATTAGCCTGTTTCAGCGCCTGCAACATGGCCTGATAACGTTCGTCGGTTCGGGTGAGTGATCGATCATTTGACATGACGGCCTCAAGATGTAGAATTATTCCTTGTTTAGAATTGCTCTAATTTTAAAACACTTCTTTATTTTGAACAAATATCGGCACACAATTTTCGGGGCATGGTTCAGATCACCCTTCCTGCATCTTTACAATTGGCTAAATGGCTGCCGAAGGAACCTGTCAGGTTAGTTCAACCGAAAACGACCTTAGCAGTTACTGAAAATCCCTTGGCAGGGAGGAAGAGACTCCTCGATTGCAAATACGCGAGGGCCCAAATGACTGTATGGCTTGCCATGATAATGCGCCGTGCCGGATGTGCGATCCGGCGCACTTTTCCCGTTTAACCCGCCGGATTACGAATCCGGCTGGATGAAGAGAGCTCTCAGGGCGGATTCGATGAACATTGACAAAACAATCCGGTTATAGGCCCGGGGCGCTTCGCGCCCGCCGCCAACGCCGGGGGATAAAGTCCCCCGGCTAGAAACAGCGCCCCTGCGGGGCTGGTTCAAGGTGCGACGCACTTATCGCAGGCTCAAGTGCGTCGTACCTTTCGGTCGCTGCGCTCCCTCGAAATGACGTAAAGCCTCTCGCAAAGGCGCAAAAACCGCCAAGGATTCTTTGCTTCTTTTTCCCTTTGCGCCTTGGCGTCTTTGCGTGAGATCGATTTTCGGAACACTCAAAAAGCCCAGGCAGCAACTGCCAGGGCTTCATTTTTTGCTATGAATCAAGGTGGAAGCGACGCTGAAGCTGCTTCAGGCCGCTTCAGGCATCTCGCGTGAACTCACTCTTCATCCACCAACGCCCGCTTCAGGATTTTGCCGGTGGCGGTCATGGGCAGCTCAGAGCGGAACTCCACCAGACGCGGATATTTGTAAGCGGCCACGCCCTGCTTGGCGAATTCGATGATCTCCTCGGCCGTGGCGGTTTCACCCGGCTTCAGCACGATGTACGCCTTGACCTCCTCGCCCAGAGTGGGATGCGGCACGCCCTTCACCGCCACCAACGAAACCTTGGGATGGGTCATCAGATATTCTTCGATCTCCCGCGGATAGACGTTGTAGCCGCCGCGAATGATCATCTCCTTCTTGCGATCCACGATGAAGAAGTAGCCTTCGTGATCCATGCGGCCCAGGTCGCCCGAATGGAACCAATCGCCGCGCATGACCTCGGCGGTGGCGTCCGGGCGCTTGTAATAGCCCTTCATCACGTTATGACCGCGGATGACGATCTCGCCAACCTCGCTGAGTTCGCCGGGCTCGGTGGGTTTGGGGATGAAGTTGTCGTTTTCATCCACCAGCCCCATCTGCACGCCCCAAATGGGAATGCCAATGGAGCCAGGCTTGCGCTCCTTCCAGCGCACGTTGAAGCTGGCCACGGGCGAAGTTTCGCTGAGACCGTAGCCTTCCAGGATGGGAACGTTGAAGCGGGCCTCGAAATTGCGCAGCAATTCCACCGGCAGAGCTGCGCCGCCCGACACCGCGGTGTGGAGATTAGTGACGATCTTCTCCATGTCGAATTCATCTTCGGCGTGGGGATAACTGTACAGCGCCCAGTACATAGTGGGCACGCCCGCGAAGATGGTCACGCCGTCCCGCTCCATGATGCGAAAGGCGTCGTCGGGCTTGAAGCGGGGCAGCAGCGTTATTGCGCCTCCCGAATAGAAGGACATGTTCATCACCACCGTTTGTCCAAACGAGTGGAAGAGGGGCAACGTCGCCAGAGCCACATCCTTTGGCCCGCCATCCACCAACGCCTGGCTACCAATGGCGTTCATCACCATGTTGCTATGGGTGAGCTCCGCTCCCTTGGGCGTGCCCGTCGTGCCCGAGGTGTAAAGGATGACTGCAGTGTCATCGGGCATGGTTTGCACAGTGTCGAACACGGGCGAGCCGCCAAAACCCAAAAATTGATTGAAATCGAACACCGTCTCGCCATCACCCGCAAAAGGCTTGCTGGGGTCCGCGCTGGCCATGATCAGATGTTTGCAGGTCTCGACCTCCTCGAATCCTCCCATGGCTGCTTCGCCGAACATGGAGAAGCCGACCAATGCCACCGCATCACTATCTTCGATGTGATAAGCGACTTCCCTGGCCGTGAACAGCACATTGAACGGCACCACCGTCGCCCCCGTCTTCAAAATGCCGTAGTAAGCAATGGGGAAGTAGGGCAGGTTGGGCATCATCAACGCCACCTTGTCTCCCTTTTTCACCCCCAACTTCTTAAGCCCGTTCGCAAACATGTTGGCGGCGGCGTTGAGTTCTGCATAAGTCATCTTTTTATCATTGAAGATCACCGCCACATGTCCAGGGTAGTCCTGGGCGCTGGCTTCCAACAGGATGGACAAGTTCAGCATGATACGCTCCTCCTTGAGCAAAAATGATGAGATGGGTGGTTCTATCTATTGTTGTCAAAAATGTACTGCGTTATCCCGAACAGGCGACATGAGCAGCTGCACGCCGATACGGACGAAAATCCCTTGTTACGTCATTCCGACGACCGCAGGGAGGAGGAATCTCCCAAGTGCGCTCCCTCGAAATGACGTGAAGGCTCACGCAAAGCATGTCCTGAGCCTGTCCTGAACGGAGTGAAGGACCTGGCCGAAGGGGCGCAAAAGCCGCAAGGAGTTCTTTGCTTCTTTTTCCTTTTGCGCCTTGGCGTCTTTGCGTGAGATCTATTTTTTCCTTTTGCGCCTTGGCGTCTTTGCGTGAGATCTATTTTCGGAACAGTATAGCCGCAAAAAGCTGATTTTCAAAACATCTGCGAGAATAAGAAAACGCCCCCGGTTTGTTGCTTCCGGAGGCGTTATGCAGATTTTCGCAGACTATCCTGATTTTATCGGCTCAACAGGATTTCAGGGGGCATTGGCTTTGCCAGACCCGCCGCATTGCATATCCGGCTGGATGCAGAGAGCTCCCAGTATCCAGCCGGATTACGAATAGTCTCATATGAGATACCGATGTGCAGCCAGCTTGTGGACAGTGCCGTCCTGTGGATGGCTTGTCAGCCGCCCACAGGACTTGGACAACGCCACAACGTCTGAGCGTAGCAAAGCTGTCTCGTCACTTGCAAACTATACCATAAGCTCACCGAGAATGACAGGCGTTGTCCACACTGCCCACAAGCTCGACGACGACGAGACAGAGGGGATATTTCTTTTTTATTTTGTCGATAAAGGCGCCTCCTTCTCATCATGGTTTGTCGTCTTCCTGGACGTTTTCTCCTGTTGATAAAATGGCAACGTTGGTTCATATTCCCGCAACAAAGCCACATATTGGCCGACAACGCTGGCCGAGATGTTTGCCAGCGCCGGAATATCCAATAATGGAAAATGCTGAACCAACAGACGCACCCGCTGGAAATCATCCAGATAGCGGTCCACCGATTCTTGAGAGTAATTTAAGGATTTGGCGATATCTGCTGGCGATTCATGGCGCAGCCAGCGCCGCACCACTTCCACCTTATGCGTCACCGTTGGTCCCAAGTCATGCACAGTCCCCCGGACAGGCACAACACGATCGTGCTTCTCCTCATAACTATGAATCAGACGGCGTACAGTACGCTCTGAGAGTCCGGTGAGGATGGCCATATCCAGAATCATCAACACGCCTCCTTGCTCATAGGCCTCAAAACACCACCGCACCAGCCGCTGGCGATTGAAGGTCTCCCGGGCTTGTCGCGCCGCCCGCAGTTTCTTATTCGTCAACAGAATCATCTCTTCCTCTGTAATCACGACCAGTCGCACCGCCACCAAATCGCGGGCGTCCAATCCTTTCCGCTGCCCCTTACGAGCGATGCGCACAGCCAGCCAGTTGATGGTTTTTGGCGGCAAACGGTCTGGATAGAACGCCTGGATGGTCTCCAGGATGTCCTGCACAATGGCTTTAGCGATGACCGGGCCGTGATTATAGCCGTATTCATTCAAAAAACGATGCAAGAGCACTTCGCCCACGTCCCGTTTCTGCATCCGGCTCAAATCTCGATGAGGTGACTGGTTCATCGCAACAAGCCCCCCTTTTTTATCTCGGCTGGCTGCTCTGTGGCCGGATGAGGCGTGCTGACTATCTGCTGAATGCGCTGATTCTCCGAGCCCGCCTCGCTGAAAAGGGTCAAATACTCCCCTATGAGGGCCTCTGAAAGTCCTGTGGCGCTGCGAATCGACGGCGCATCCAATCCCTGATGATACAAACGCACCACCCGCTCAAAATCCTGACAGTAACGCTTGATGGAGGAGATGCTGTGTTTCCGCCGTTGTTTGATTTGCGTAAAGGTGTAGCCCGCGAGCCTGTCGCGGACAATCCAGCCTTTGTGGCTGACCCCTCGGCCGATATCCTTGATTTGCCCTCGCGTCGGCGTCAGCACATCCTGCGCACGGAGCAGGGCGATGTCGCGCCGGATGGTGGATAAGCTGGAGCATAGCAAACAGCTCAAATCCTCCTGCGTCAGCAAAGCGCCTTGCTCTCGCGCTTCCTGTGTGATTCGTTGCAGCTTTTGTCGGCGTAGCGCCCCCACGCCTTCCCGAGCCGCTTCTAGATCATCTGGATGATGCAGGGTCAGCACCACCGGAATGCGTTCACTCTCGGGGATGCTGCGCCCTGGCGGCGTTTTTCCACTCACCGCCAAATAAGTCAACTGGCCAACATCTCTTTTCAAGCCCAAATAGGTCTCGAAATACCGTTGCATCTGGTTGAATTGCATTCGCGCCAAAAAGGGAGCCAGATTAAAATCCTCTGCAATGCGCTCAATGATAGCTTCCTCCGGCGTCTTATTTTGCAACCGTTCAATTGCTTTTTCATCCATATGATGGTTTCCTCCTGATATGAAGTCGAGGTGAACATAAAAATTATATCATCCTCGGTATCTCATATGAATGAAAAGGCATTCCGGCGGGTTGGGCAGAAAAAATGCGCCGGATGTGCGATCCGGCGCGGCGCATTATCATAGCAAACCATACAATCATTTCGGTCTTCGCGTACTAGGGCATCTTGTACCAGATAGTGAGCTTGGGA
>JALXAF010000138.1 GCA_026992375.1 Anaerolineae bacterium | reverse complement strand
CTACGCCACCATCAGCCTCAGCAACCTGCTCACCCCGGTGGAGACCATTCTCAACCGGGTGGAAGCCGCCGCGGCCAG
The DNA here is from genome assembly GCA_026992375.1 of Anaerolineae bacterium. Taxonomy (GTDB): domain Bacteria; phylum Chloroflexota; class Anaerolineae; order J102; family J102; genus M2005. Next base: position 2,108 of record JALXAF010000138.1, on the reverse strand, counting down.
CGATATGGTCATTGCCCTCTACAACCCTCGCAGCACGAAACGCGTCCAACCCCTCATCCAGGCCCTGGACATCATCCGCCGCCATCGCGACCCCAAAACCCCGGTGGGGATTGTGAAAAGCGCATTCCGCGAGCGGGAGCGCATCACTTTCACCACCCTGGACGCGGTGGATATCGACGCCATCGGCATGTTGACCACCATGATCGTCGGCAACAGCCACACCTTCCTCTCCCGGGGGCGGATGATCACTCCTCGCGGCTACGAGCGGAAGTACGACATCGAGGCGTCGACGACTGAAAGGATTGTGCAACGGTAATTGCTCAGGTAGCCCGATCCTGCCTCGAAAATGCTTTGCCACGAAGGCCCGAAGGAACGAAGACACGAAGAATGTCTTATTTTTACCCTTCGTGCCTTCAAGGCGTCGTGTCTTCGTGGTTTTGAGTAGCTACGTGCAACGTCGAAAAATTTATCTCACCCGCAAAGGAAACCTCTATGAAGCAAGCTCTTGTCGTCGTCAGCTTTGGCACGACGCATCACGACACCCTGAAACGGGCCATCGAGGCCACCGAACAACGATTGGCCGCGGCTTTCCCCGACCGGGATTTCTTCCGGGCCTGGACCGCACACATGGTCATCAACAAGCTCAAACGCCGGGACGGCATCCATATCCCAACGCCCAAGGAACTCTTGAAACGCCTGGCCGAGGAAGGCTACGAAGACATCCTCATCCAGACGACGCACGTCACCCCGGGCATCGAATTCCTGCGGGTGCAGGACGCAGTTCGGGCCTATGGCGACCGGTTTCAGCGCATCCGGCTGGGCCGCCCCCTCATCTACTTTCAGGGCGGCCGCTCCCGCGGACGCGCCATGCCTGACGACTACCTGCCCGTCCTGGCCGCCTATGATAGCTTCCTGCCCGCCTCCTCGCCCGACCATGCGGTCGTCCTCTTCGGCCACGGCACCGCGCACCCGGCCAACGCCATCTACGCGGCCTTGCAATGCCGCTTTCAGGATACGGGCCGCAACGTGCTTGTGGGCACCGTGGACGCCTATCCCACCTTGGAAGACGTGCGCCGCCAGCTACGGGCCCGGGGCGTGCGTCGGGTCACCCTGGCCCCCTTCATGGTCGTCGCGGGCGAGCACGTGAAAAACGACATGGCGGGCGAGGATGAGGATAGCTGGAAATCCATCCTCACAGCCGATGGCTACCAGGTGGACGTCATGCTCACGGGCCTGGGCGAACTCCCCGCCTTCCAGGACATCTTCATCCAGCACGCCCGCGACGCCGCCACCCACGCCCTTTGGTAGACTCCAATACCCCAATACCCAATATCCAATCCCCATGCCTCCCAAACAACACCCCATCGAAGCAGAATCCTTCCGCATCATCCTCTCAGAACTAGGCCCGCATGACTTCGACGACCGCCAGTTGCAAGTGGTGCTGCGGGTCATTCACGCCACCGCCGATTTCGACTTCAAACATACCCTGCGCTTCTCGCCCGGCGCGGTGGAAGCGGGCATCGCAGCCCTGCGAAGCGGCTGCAACGTGGTCGCCGACGTGAAAATGGTGGAAGCAGGCATCAGCAAGGGCTTCGTGCAGAAGCTGGGCGGACAGGTCTTCGCGGCCATTAGCTCCGACCCCGAGATCGCGCGGCTGGCCAAAACCCACGGCACGACCCGCTCCACCATGGGCATGCGGGTCAACAAAGACCGGCTGCAGGGCGCAGTCATCGCCATCGGCAACGCGCCCACCGCCCTGCTGGAGCTCATCCGCCTGGTGCGGGAAGAGAACGTGCGCCCGGGCCTGATCATCGGCGTGCCGGTGGGATTCGTCAGCGCGGTGGAATCGAAAGAAGCGCTCACGGCCCTGGACGTCCCCTACATCACCGCGCTGGGCCGCAAGGGGGGCACGCCCGTGGCCGTGGCCGCCACCAACGCCCTCTTGCGCCTGGCATTGTCATAAACTGTGAAAACCCCTTCCCGCCGCCCCACTGCCAAGCATCACCAGAAAGACCAGTTGCGCACCGGTTTCACCACCAGCGCCTGCGCGGCCGCGGCCGCGCGCGCGGCCCTTCGGGCGCTGCGAACCGAAACGCCCCAAACCGCCG
>JALXAF010000137.1 GCA_026992375.1 Anaerolineae bacterium | reverse complement strand
CTACATTACGACCTGCTTCGACACACTGTGATGACGAGTATATCGTTGGCCCCGTGCCCGTGGCCGGGTTGCCAACGCATTACCGCGTCATCAAACGCGTCTTCGATTTTAGCGTGGCGCTGCTGGCATTGATTTTGCTTTCGCCGTTGCTTTTGCTCATTGCAATCGCGATCAAGCTGGATGACGGCGATCCTGTTATCATTGTGCAAAAGCGCGTGGGCCTCGGCGGCAGGGTTTTCGATTTCTACAAGTTCCGCTCCATGATCTACCACCAGGATCATGCGCAGACCAACAAGGAGTTTGCTCAGAAAGTCATTCGCGGCGAGATAACATCCGCTTCCAAAGAGAACGGCGGCTTACTCAAACCGGCGCACAACGGTCGCGTCATTACGCGAGTTGGCAAGATCCTGCGCAAGACCAGCCTGGATGAACTGCCGCAATTGTTCAATATCCTGAAGGGGGACATGAGCCTGGTCGGGCCTCGTCCTTCCATCGACTATGAAGCCGAAGCCTATTTTGATTGGTATCTGCCCCGTCTTTCGGTGCTGCCCGGCATCACGGGCCTGGCCCAGATAAACGGTCGCAGCAGCATTTCCTTCCCTGAGATCGTTAAATGGGATTTGAAGTACATTGAAGAAGCTTCGGTGTGGCTGGATATCAAAATCATCCTGCGCACCATTCCTGTGGTGATCGGAATGAGAAACACCGGTTGAATCGCACTTGCAAACAATCCTGTAAGAACGCCTCGTGAATGCGGGGCGTTTTTTGTTTGGATTGGGAATGCCATCAGGGTTGTGATACAATCCTGGGCAACAGACCTTATCGAACACACATTCAATCCACTGCAATATGTCAGACATCGCACTCGTTCATACCTTTGTTCAACGCGTCGCCAATAATGTGTCGCGCGTCATCCTGGGCAAGGATCAGGCCATCGAGCAAACCATGCTGGCGCTGCTCTGCGAGGGGCATTTGCTCATCGAGGATGTGCCGGGGCTGGGAAAGACGATGCTGGCCCGCTCTATGGCCCGCTCCATCGGCTGCTCCTTCAATCGCATTCAATTTACGCCCGATATGCTGCCCAGCGATGTCACGGGCGTTTCGGTTTATAATCAGAAAAGCCAGGAGTTCGAGTTCCGGCCCGGGCCTATTTTCGCGCAAATCGTTCTGGCGGATGAGATCAATCGGGCTACGCCCAAAACCCAGGCGGCGCTGCTCGAAGCCATGGAAGAACGCCAGGTGACCATCGATGGCGAGACTTACGACATGCAGCGGCCTTTCCTGGTGCTCGCCACGCAGAATCCCATCGAATATGAGGGCACGTTCCCGCTGCCCGAAGCGCAGGTAGATCGCTTCATCATGCGCATCCATCTCGGCTATCCCGACCGCCAGCATGAGATCGCGATCCTAGAATCGCAGGAAGATCATCATCCCATCCAGGATCTGCAGCAGGTGGTCAGCAACGAGGAGCTGATGGCCGCTCAGAACGCGGTGAAGCAGGTGTATGTGGACGAGCGCATCAAGAGCTATATCGTCACCCTGTCGCAGGCCACGCGCGAGCATCCCGACGTTTATCTCGGAGCCAGTCCGCGGGGCTCGCTGGCGTTGTTCAAAACGGCTCGGGCGCTGGCTGCATTGCGGCAGCGGGATTATGTGCTGCCCGATGACATCAAGGAGCTGGCGGCGCCCACCCTGGCCCATCGCATCATCATCAGCCCCTCGGCCCGCATCAAGAACATCAGCTCCGAGACCATCCTTCGCGAAATCCTGGAAACCATTCCCGTGCCGGGCGCACGCGTCCGGTAGAGGGTCAGCTCTATTACAGGCTTCCCATCGTGCGCCTTTCCATCTGGATCGCCATTCTCGTCTGGCTGCTCAGCCTCATTGCGGCGCTCTACACCGGCAGAGATCTGCTTTACAACACGTTTTACCTGATCACTCTGTCCATCATCGGCTCCTGGCTCTGGACCCGCCAGAACATCAGGGGATTGGAAATCCATCGCCGCGTGCGCACGCCGCGCAGTCAGGTTGGCAAATACGTCGAGGAGTCTTTCGAGGTCATCAACCTGGGGTGGCTTTCGAAGCTGTGGGTGGAGGTGCGCGATGAATCCGATCTGCCCGGACACAAGGCCTCGCGCGTGCTGGTGGCGCTCAAGCCCAAGCGCCCGCATTATTGGACGGTGCGCACG
>JALXAF010000136.1 GCA_026992375.1 Anaerolineae bacterium | reverse complement strand
GGTGGGACGATCTCATTCCCGGCCAGTCAGCGGAGGCCGCCACCGAGATCACCGAGGCCGAGGATTTGATCATGATCATCTACACCTCGGGCACGACGGGACGTCCCAAGGGCGCGGTGCACACGCACATCGGCTTCCCCGTCAAGGCCGCCACCGATATGGCCATGGGCCTGGACTTGCGCCGGGAGGACACGCTTTACTGGATGACAGACATGGGCTGGATGATGGGCCCGTGGGAGGTGTTCGGCGCGCTGATTTTGGGGGCGACCATGGTCTTCTACGACGGTGCGCCCGACTTCCCCGATGTGGATCGGCTGTGGAAGTTGGTGGCGGATCACGGCGTAACGCATTTAGGCGTCTCGCCCACCCTCATCCGGGCGCTGATGGCCCACGGCGAGAAGCCTGTCAAGCGCTACGATCTGAGCAAGCTGCGGGCCTTCGGCTCCACCGGCGAACCCTGGAATCCCGATCCGTGGATGTGGCTGTTCCAGGTAGTGGGCGAGGGCAAGCGGCCCATCATCAACTATTCGGGCGGCACCGAGATCTCGGGCGGCATCGTCATGGGCAACGTGGTCAAGCCCCTGAAGCCTGCGGCCTTCTCGGGTCCCAATGTGGACATGGCCGCGGATGTGGTGGATGAGGATGGCAATCCGGTGCGGGGGCAGGTGGGCGAACTGGTCATCCGCCAGCCCTGGATCGGCATGACCCGGGGCTTCTGGAAAGACCCCGACCGCTACATCGAGACCTACTGGAGCCGCTTCCCCGACACCTGGGTGCACGGCGATTTTGCGGCCATCGACAAGGATGGGCAGTGGTACATTCTGGGGCGCTCGGATGACACCATCAAGGTGGCGGGCAAGCGCCTGGGCCCGGCCGAGGTCGAGAGCATTCTGGTCAAGCATCCGGCGGTGCTGGAGGCGGGCGCCATCGGCGTGCCTCACGCCATCAAGGGCTCGGCTCTGGTGGTGGCGGTGGTGCTTTCGCCCGGCCAGGAGCCCTCAGATGCGTTGGCCAAGGAGCTGAAAGCCATGGTGGTGGCGAGCATGGGCAAGGCACTCAAGCCCCAGGACATTTTCTTTGCGCCCGACCTGCCCAAGACCCGCAACGCCAAGGTCATGCGCCGGGTGCTGCGGGCCGCGTATCTCGATCAACCTGCAGGTGATCTTAGCGCCCTGGTCAATCCCCATGTGGTGGAAGCCATACGGGGGATCGGGCGGAAGCGACGGCAGGCGTAAAGGTATTGGATATTGGGGATGTGGTATTTATTGGGTGGTTTGGCGCTTGTCAATTTATCAACACCCACTATCCCCACACCCACTATCCAATATCCACCACCCCAATATCCTCTTTTTTATTCAGGAGAAATGAGTTTATGGACTTCACCCTTGATAGTGAACATCGAATGCTGCAAGAAATGATTCGCGATTTCGTGGAGAAGGAGGTGAAACCGCGAGCCGCAGAAGTGGATCGTGAGCACAAATTCCCTCAAGAAGCCATCGAGCAGATGGGGCCGCTGGGGCTGTTGGGGCTGAATGTACCCGAGGAATGGGGCGGCGCTGGCTCCGATTATCTGGCCGCGGCCATTCTCTACGAAGAGTTGGGCCGGGGTTGCGGCTCCACCGCACTCACTGTGGAAGCGCATCTCAGCCTGGGCTGTGCGCCTTTTGTCTATTTCGGCAGCGATATGCTCAAGGAGAAATTTCTCACTCGCCTGGCCGCGGGCGAGATTCTGGGCGCGTTGGCGCTGACCGAGCCGGGCGCGGGCTCTGATTTGAAGGGCGGGGTGCGCACCAAGGCCGAGAAGGTGGGGAATGAGTGGGTGATCAACGGTAGCAAGATGTGGACCACCAACGCTTCGGTGGCGGGCGTCATCACTTTTCTGGTGCGCACCGATCCCACAGGCGGCTCCCGCTCCCTGAGCATGGTTGCTGTTCCCACCGACACGCCTGGCCTCATCATCCATCCCGCCGAACGCAAGATGGGCCTGCACGGCTGCAAAACCCATGCAGTGACGCTGGAAGATGTGCGCGTGCCCCTGGATTATCTGGTGGGCGAGGAGGGTCGCGGGCTGCATCAGGCCCTGGCTATCCTGGATGGCGGACGCGTGGGCATTGGCGCGTTGAGCGTGGGCCTGGCCCAAGCAGCGTTCGAAGAGGCCGTAAAGTACGCCAAAGAACGCGAAGCGTTCGGCGG
>JALXAF010000135.1 GCA_026992375.1 Anaerolineae bacterium | reverse complement strand
ACAGTCCCACGGCGGGCAAGCCCGCGCCGATACCGATGAAAATGAGAACGCAGATTTTCGCAGATGCTTCGCAGAATTCCACTGATTACTGATAACTGATCACTGATTACTTTATTTTCATAGCAGATCTCGGTTACGATCTGAATTGGGGGCGTGAGGTGCGGCGCTTGGGGTGGGTGTAGCGCATTTCTCTCCGAGATATGCGTTATTTTTGGGGCGGAATGCCGTTGATGCTTTTCTCTCGACAATCGCAGGCCGTGATCTTCTGGCCGTCAGGCCCGATGAGGTCGCCCTCGTAGGCTGTGTCTGCGCCGAATGCAGTCCAGCTATCCAGTTGCAAGGGGATGGGCCCACCCGCGGCCACCCACACGCCATTGTAGCGCCGGGCGATGTGCAGATGCGAACTCGCAGCCTGACCTCCCTCGCAGGAGGGGTGCCCGACTGGATCGCCGGTTTGAAGATGCGTTTCCTCAGGCGGGCGTTCGCTCAGATGCAGATATTGCAGCACCCAGCCAGTGCGCATATCCCCATCCTCGTCCAGATCCACCAGCAACTCGCCGCGATTGTTGCGCACGATCAGGCCCGGCGCAACGGCCCTGGCCCAGGTCTGGGCGGGAATGCAACCGCCGATGGGTGCGTCCTGCGGCACGAAATCCAGTGCGGCCCAACTGCTGCCCGCGCCCCAGGCTCCGTGGGGGCCGCCGGTGAGATACCACCATTCATCGGGCTGCCAGGGAAGTTGCAATGGCGGCTGTTGCAAGTCCCAGGGCAGCACTCGCCCCTGATCGTATTGGAATGGATCGCCAAACAGACGTTGATAGGCGGCCATGAACGCGTCGATCTCGTCCGACAGTTCGTCGAAAGAGACATCCTGCGCCAAGGTGCGCTGGATGGCGATTGTTCCGGGATTCAGACCCGGCGCGCCGCGGGCGATGCTGTAATCCCGGAACCGGATTCCCGTCTCGCCCCGCTCCATCCAGCCGTAAAAGCCGCTGTTCAAGAAATCCGCGGCCCACTCCAGTTGCACCTCCAACCCGCCGCCGGTGGCCAGATGGCCCAATGGGAAGTCTTTGGCCGCGCCCTGAGGCTCTTCGGGGTTGGTGACCCAGCCGCTGCGGGTCTCCAGCAGGGCCAGGAGCACCCGGGGCCCCACGCTGTAACGCATGGCCACGTAATCCACCAGTTGTGCGCCGCTGAGCGTCTGTCCGTCGTACCAGGGTTTGGCGTATTGCGCCAGCCAGCCGCCCTGCTCTTGCACAAAAGCCTCGGTGTCGAAATCGACATAAGCAGTCCCGTACACCACCTCGCTATCGGGCAGTAGCGTCTCGGCGGGCGTGGTGCGATTGGCCGGATAGGGGATCATCAGTCGTTGGCCCGCAGCCATGGCGTCGGGGTTTTCGATGTGATTGTAGCTGATAATCTCGTCCAGTGGAACCCCGTAACGGGCCGCAATGGTGGAGAGGAAATCGCCCTGGCGCACCCGGATGGGGACGGCGGCGATGTCGGGGGAGACCGTTGGGCCTGGCGTGGGCGCTTGCGTTGGGGGGGCTGCGGGCCGCGACGTGGGCGTCTGCGACGGCGTCAGGGTGACGGTGGGAGACGGCGTTTCGGTGGGGATGATTGTATCCTCCGAGCTGGCCGCGGGCGTCGGCGTAGATTGCCCCGCGCTTTCGCCGTCGCGATGACATCCGGCCAAAAGGAATGCCGCCGCCAAAAGCAGTGCGAATTTCGCCAGCCTGGCCCGATTCTGTGCAAAAAAAGAAAGCGCGTCGAACATTGTTCCATCCTGAAGTCGGGGCTAGTATAGCACACCCCCATTCATCCCCAAAGCATTTTCCCAAACGCCATGCCGCCGATCGTCAGATCTCTTCTTCCTGCAAAATTCGGATGGCGTCCGCCAGGAACGCAGGGGAGCCCACCAGCAGCAGCACGTCGTTCTTTCTGAGAACAGTCTCGCCGTGAGGCACGATGCGCTCTTCGCCCCGGCGAACGCCCACCACCAGCACATCGCCCGGCAGGCGGATGTTGCGCAGCGGCTCATCGAGATAATGCCGATTGCGCAGGCGGGCCTGACGCATCTCCATATCTTCGGCCTGATGCGAGATCATGTCATAGGATTCGGGGAATAGCACAGATCCCTCCAGCGCCATCAGCGTGGCCAGGCCCGGATAGATCACCTTGACGCCCAATCTCTCCAGGGCCTCCATCCGTTGCTTTTCCTCTCGCTGCCAGGTGACCACATTCTCCACGCCAAAATCCTGCAAGGCCATCTTGCACACTTTCTCGTTGAAATCGGAATTAGCGCTGAGGCAGATGAAGTTGGCGACGTTTTCGATGCCGGCGGCTTTCAGCACATCGGGATCTCGAGCATCGCCCAGGGTGAGTTTGATGTGCGGATCGGGCAGATCGGCGCGGCGGAACGCGTGTCGAGTGACGACGGTGACGGGCATTGTCTTGGCCAGGGCCAGGGCCAGCGCCAGGGCCAGTTCTCGCGAACTGACGATGATCGCCCCCTGACGATTGCTTCTTTGCTCCCGCCTGGGCAACAGAAAATCGAACAGGATAGGGGAGACGGTCACCGAGATGATGGCGATCAGAATGATTGCGGTGTTGACGGCTTCGGAGATTAAATGCAAATCCAGGGCGATGGCCGAGGCTGCAATGATGAGGGAGAGACGAGCCGAGAGCAATGCGCCCGCGGCGAAGGTCTCCCGCCATCCAAACGCCGTCCTGAAGACCAGCCCGGCTCCAAATTTGATGACATAGGCGGCCAAAAGCAGTTCGGGCAGAAGCAGCAGATTTTCGGGCGATCTCAGCAGGCTTTTCAGATCGAGATTCACGCCCACCATGATGAAAAAGATGGGGATGAAGAAACCAAAGCCGATGGCGTCCAGCTTTTCTCGCAGCACCGGATTGTTGCGATCCGAAAGCACGCTGACCAACGCACCCGCCAGAAAAGCGCCCAAAATCACCTCGACGCCCAACACGCTGGCCAACGCAGCCAGCGCCACCATCAGGGCGAAACTGCCTCGCACCCGAATCTGGGCGGTGGTTTCGGTTAGCTCGCGCAGCACTTGCCCCAGCCCGGGGATGGTGAGCAGAAACTTCCCCACTCGCAAAAAGACCGCCACCACCAACAGCAGCACGAAAATCAGCAGCACATCCAAGGTGATGCCCTTGACGATGAGCGCCACGTCGATGCTGAGCAGAAACAGGGTGATGAAATCGGCCAGCAACGCCGAAACCAGAATAGTTTGGCCATAGGAGGATGTCACCAGTCTCTTTTCCTTGAGGATGGGCATGACCACGCCTAGAGACGTGGTACTTAGAATCAAACCCATGAGCACAGCGGCATCAGTCATCCCCAACAGCTTCATCCCGAGGCCGATCGTCATCCCCAGCGCCAGCGTGATGGCAAAACTGCTGACAGCTAGCGTTAGCGGGCGCTTCAACAAGGGCTGCTCCTCTCCGGCCACAGGCGTGAGCGCCCCAAAATCTAGCTCCAGGCCCGAAAGGAACATGAGGAAGATGAACCCAAACCAGGCGAGAAATTGGATGATCTCGCTGTCACCGGCCACCAGTTGCAGCCCGCTCTTGCCGATGATGACGCCCACGATGATTTCGCCCACCACAACGGGCACGCGAAAACGTTGCAATCGGCTGGCGAGCAGCGGAACCAGGGCCGCCAGCGCCGTGATCAACAGGAGAGAGAAAAGGACTTCCTGGTTGTGGGCTTCCATAGCGATGCCATTTTACCACACCAGATCTCGTGATGAGAACATCGGCAGCGATTTCAAAATCTGCGTTTTTATCCATATAGCGCTTCGTGCTAGAATGAGCGGACATTCCCGCCTCCGGTATCCCCTGGTTTTCCGCCCATGATGATTTCCTTACTGATTCTTTATCTGCTCATCCTCCTGCTCATCCGCCATAAGCGCCCTGCCTGGCTGCCCGACGCGCTCATGCCTGGCCTGTTCGCCTTGCTTGTGGCCGCGTTCTTCTGGCGATTGATCAGCGGCGATGTGTACATGCCCGCGGATGGCGGCGATCTGGGCAGCTTTCTTTATCCCACCTATCACTTCATCCAGCAGAGCCTGAAGGCGGGCGTGTGGCCGCTGTGGAATCCATACATTTACAGCGGCGTTCCCTTCGCAGCCGAGGTGCAATCGGGCCTCTTCTATCCGCCGCATCTGCTGCGCTTTCTGTTGGGTGGCGAGCTCGCATACCGGGACATGGAATGGCTGGTGATGGGGCACATCTGGTGGGCGGGCGTGACCATGTACGCCCTGGCCCGAGGGCTGCGCTTCAATCGCTACGCGGCGACGTTGGCGGGCGTGGCCTTCATGTTCAGCGATCTCTTCATCATCCACTTCGGCAACCTCAATTTGATTGCCGTGGCCGCGTGGCTGCCCCTAGTCTTGTTGGGCGCACACCGCTATCTGGTGGGAGGAAGCCTGCGCTGGGCCCTGGCCGCTGGACTGGCCCTGGGCGTCGGTTCGCTGGCGGGGCATATTCAGATGACCCTTTACAGCTTGATGGCGTTGGGGCTGTGGGCTGGCTTCTGGCTCCTGACCGATTACGCCCACTGGCGAAAAGCCTGGCTGCGGGCGCTGCTGGCGATCGTCGTTCCGGCGGTCGCGGGCGTGGGCCTCATGGCTCCCATGCTGCTGCCGGGGCTAGAAATTAGCCATTTCACCGAACGAGCGTCCTGGAGCTACGCCCAAACCGTGGGCTATTCCCTCTCGCCCGCGCAGCTCATCGGCATGATCATCCCCGGCTTTTTCGGACGCTCACCCGCCCTGCACTGGGGCCTGTGGCCGCGGGTGGAGATGGGCTACATCGGCGTCTTCACCCTCATCCTGGCGCTGACAGGCGTTTTGCTGCGGCGTGATCGTCTCACCTGGACGTTGACGGGCGTGGCTGTAACCGCCCTGCTCTTCAGCCTGGGCATTTACAGCGTGGTTCATGGCTGGTTCACCTGGGCGCTGCCGGGCCTGGATCAGCTTCGAGCGCCCGCCCGGTTCATCTTCGTCTTCGATCTCGCCATCGCCCTGCTGGCGGGCCGGGGGCTGCAAGCCATGATGGAGGCCCGGAGCCAGGAGGATGCTCGGCTTTTGCAAGGTGTCTGGCGCTTTTTGCGGACGCTGCTCATCATCACCCTGGCCATCGGCGTTCCCCTGGTCTACGCCACCCTGCTCCTTACGAAAAACGGCGATTTCGATCTGCACCTGCGTGCCAGCATCATCACCATCGCGGTCATGCACTTTCTGATGCTTCTGGCCGCGGGCATGGCCCTGTTCTTCGCCCGCAAACAGCGATGGATCAGCGGCAAGATCTTCGCACTGCTAACCATTCTGCTGGTTTTCCTGGATTTGGCCACTTTGGGAGCCTACAACGACATCTCTGAGAAAGACCCCACCGCCAACTTCACCCGCCCCGCCATCCTGGGCTTCCTTCAGAGCGACGACGCGCTTTATCGCATCGACGCCCGCACCGATATCGACGCACTCTGGCAGCCCGATGCGGCTTTGCTGCATGACCTGTATGACGTGTGGGGCGTGGCCAATCCCCTGAGCCTGGCCCATTATCAGCGATATTGGAACAGCATGGATAGTCGCAGCACCGACAAATACGCGTTACTGAATGTCAAATATCTGCTGGGCAAAAAGGACGTGGCGCTGGATTGGGATGTGTGGGAGCTGGCCTTCGATGGCGATCCCGAACTGAACGTGTATCGCAACCGACGATTCCAGCCCCGGGCGCATCTGCTGGGCAAGGTGCGATTGGCGGCCGATGGCGACGCGGCCCTGGCCGCGCTGCATGATCCCAATTTTCGGCCGCTGACCGAGGCGATTCTGGAATCGGGCGAGATTTTGGACGGGCCCAGAGGCAAGGCCAGCATCGTCAGTTGGGGCGTCAATGACGTGGCCATCGAGACCGATTCTCCGGCTGCGGGCGCGCTTTTGGTGGTCCAGGCGTGGTATCCGGGCTGGCGGGCGCGGGTGGATGGCGGCCCGTGGCGGCCGGTGCTGCGGGCCGATGGCGCGTTTCAGGCGGTGCGGCTGCCCGCGGGGCGTCATCTGGTCGAGATGCGATTCCGTTCACCCCGCCAGACCTGGGGAATGCTCATCGCCTTGCTCACATTGTTCGTTGCAGCCGGGCTATTGTTTTTCCTCAAAGACCGATAGCCCCGCGTCCGCCCCGGAGGCGCAGCGTCACCGCGCCCGCTGCACCGCCTCCGGCCCGAGGATGTCGGCCAGCATCTGTTCGCCCGCGGGGGTGAGATGCACGGGCGTGTCGGTGAATTGGTCGGGCGGGATGCTGTCCCACAAGTCGAGGTAATCCCAACCATTGGCCTGGGCCCGGGCCGCCAGCAGCGTTCGGTATTGATCGTAGGCCCAGCGGGGATAAAAGCTGTTGTAGCGAATGTCGCTGTTTTCGCCGTCGCTGATGAACATGGGCTCGTTGACGATGAGCACGGGGATGTCACCCGCCCGGGCCACGCCCGCGGCCAGCACATCCATCGCCAGAAGTTCGTCATCAAGTCTGGTTGGCTTCGCCAAATTTTCCCAACTCAGGTCGTTGGGAAGGTCGGTCTTGCGCAAAGGAATTTCCGCAGGAATATCCTGATCGATGCTCGTGGCGGCCCAGGCCAGGCCCAGGGTTTGCAATCGCACTAGATCGGCCAGATCGCGGCGTTGGCCTACGATGCTGCGGGCGAAGAACGTCGGTTTGGGCAGGCGTTCATCATCGGGAGACATGGCGTATTGGTGTGCGCGCCCGAGATTATGCGTCAGCAAGGGGTGGGCGAGTTGGCGGGAGCGGACGAAGGAGGCCATCGTGACGGGCCAGAGCACCATGTCGGGTTGGTAGTGCATGGCCTCATCCAGCAGCATCAAATCTTTGGTCAGCGACATGACCGGGTAGCCAAGATTGTAGAAAACTAGCCGCTTGCCGCCCTCGGTTCTGTACCCGCCCACGCTCAACCGCCCGGCCAGGGTGTCTTGATTCTGCAAAAACCAGCCCCAGGTGGCCGAATCGCCGATAACCAGCACCCGGAATTCGTCGTCCGCCTTGGGGCGCATGAGCACATGGCTGTGAAACATGGCCGGGATGTTGTAGAGGCTGAGGTTGTAGTCTTTGGCCGGGTCTTCGCCGTAGGGCAGGCGCAGGCGTCCGGGCCAGACCCGGTTGTAGAGCGAGAGCTTCCCCAACGCTTCCATTGGGTACGCCCAGGCGAAGATCAGGTTTAGCGCGATGAAAATCACCGCTGTCTTGAGCAGGACGCGTCCCGCCAGTCGCCAGGTGGCGCTGCGGAAGAAATCGGAGAGAGGGGAAGGGAGGCGCATGAGAATTGTCAATGGCTGATTGCCAATGGGCAGCAATTTCAAATTTGGTTCGGAGACAAGCCCCCCTCCCGGCCTCCCCCCGCTTCGGCTAGCGCCTTGCAGGGGGAGGAGCCCATCGCTTTGCCAATTTGGGTAGCAGATGGACGTCTCCCTCCCCCGAACACGAGCGCAGCGAGTATCGGGGGAGGGGCGGGG
>JALXAF010000134.1 GCA_026992375.1 Anaerolineae bacterium | reverse complement strand
CCACTCCGATCTGGCCCGGGGCTTCATCCGGGCGGAAGTGGTGGCCTATGAGGATTTCATGGCCGCCGGGTCCATGGCCGAGGCCCGCAAGCATGGCGCGCTGCGTCTGGAAGGCAAGGAGTATGTGATCAAGGACGGCGACATCGTCCACATCCGCTTTGCATTGTAGCGCGCCGCCTCTCCCGCGAGGGCGCGACTTGACACGGAGGCCTCCTCTCTCTATACTTCTCATGGCATCGATTTCCGCGCCCTCGTAGCTCAATGGCTAGAGCAACAGTCTTCGGAACTGTGGGTTGGGGGTTCGAATCCCTCCGAGGGTGCCAAAGAGTACAGCTACGCCAGCGTCTTGCTGCGTAGCTGTTTCTTTGTCCTCTTCCACAACATTCATCACACCAAACAGGCAATGGCTATCAAAATCGCAATCCCCACCGACGACGGCAAGACCATCTCCCGACATTTCGGACAGGCCCGGGCCTTCCTCATCGTCACCCTTGATAACGGAGAGATCACCGAGCAGGAGCTGCGCGAGCTGCCCGACGCCGGAGAGCACGATCATCATCACCATGATCATGACCACGACCATGATCATCACCATCATGGCATGGGCGGCAATCCCGCTCACATGGCCAAATTCGATTACCTCAGCGACTGTCAGGTGCTGATCGGGGGCGGCATGGGCCAGCCCGCGGTGCAGCGTCTGAACAGCATGGGCATTCAGGTGGCGCTGACGGATCACAAGAACATCGCGGATCTGCTGGAAGAGATCAAAACCGGGCAGGTGAAACACAATCCGCGCCGGGTTCACGCCCACCACTAACCCATCATGTCCTCCAGGCCCGCCGAGCAGCTCCCTCCCCACTATCGCCGCAATTTCACCGCGGGGCTGATTCACGGCGTCTTCTTCCAGGCCTCGGCCGCGCTCTCCAGCATCCACACCGTCTTTCCCAGCCTGGTGGCGGCGCTCACGCCCGCGGCCAGCGCGGTGGGGCTGATGGCCACCCTGCAGAGCATCGGGCAGGTCATCCCCCAGCTGTACACCGCGTACATCGTGGATGGGATGAAGCGGCGCAAGCCCCTGCTGCTAGGCATCATCACCTTTCGATTTCTCTCCTTCGGCCTGCTGGCCTGGCTGGTTTATGAATACGGCCTCACCAATCCCACCCTGGTGCTGGTCGCGTTGCTGACGCTGTTCGGCGCGTTCTCCTTTTTGGGCGGCATGGGCTCGGTGGTCTACGCCGACATCTTTGCCCGGGCCATCCCCGCCCGACGTCGCGGGCGTTTTTCAGGCTCCAAGCAACTGTTGGGCTATGCACTGGCGGTGCTGGCGGGGTATTTCGTCAAATGGGTGCTGGGCAATCCCGAGCGCTTTCCCTTTCCCACCAATTTCGCCATCATCCTGGGAGCCAGCGCCGTCACGCTATCCATCGCGCTCACCGGCTTTGCCATGATCAAAGAGCCGCCCACGCCCGAGCGTCGGGTGCTGCCCCAGCGCAACGCCATCTGGAGCACCGCGGTGATGCTGTTCAAAAGCAGCCGCAGTCTGCAATGGCTGTTGGTGGTGCAATCACTGATCATGCTCACAATGGCGGTTGCGCCCTTCTTTGTGGTGCACGCCAAACAAGACCTGGGCATCCCGCTGGGGACGGTGGGGATTTATCTTTCGTTGCAAATGGCGGGCGCGGCCGTCTCCAACATCCTCTGGGCCTGGCTTTCGGACCATCATGGCAATCGCAGCGTGGTCGCGGGCACGGCCTTCGTTACGATGCTGGCGGCCGGGCTGGCCTGGCTCACGCCCGCATCGCTGGGATGGCTTTACGGCGGGGTCTTCATCCTGTTGGGCAGCGCCATCAGCGGCTCCAGCGTTGGCTTCGCCAACATCATTCTCGAGATGGCCGACGAGCCCACCCGCCCGGTGTGCGTCGCCTTGCGCAACACCGCGTTGCTGCCCATCGCCTTCGCCCCATTGGTCGTGGGCTTCCTGGCCCGATGGTTCTCCTACCCGGCCATGTTCGCCATCGCCGCGGGGATATCCCTCCTCGCGTTCATCCTGGGCGTATGGAAATTGCCCGAACCGCGCCATAATCCTGATGCAGTCTGCTCGCTCTGATTATGAAAATCCGCAACCGACACGGCCACTTCAATCTCATCGCACCTTTTTATGACAAGGTGTTCGGCTCGATGCGCCACGATTTGCTCCTGCAGCACCTGGATGCGCGGCCGGGCGATCTGCTGCTGGACATCGGCGGCGGCACGGGCCGGGTGGCGCAGCATCTGGCCGCGGCGGGCGTGAAGGTCATCGTCGTCGATCCCTCGCCCGCGATGCTGAAAGCCGCTCGAGAGAAGCAGTTGCCGGGCGTGCGGGCGCTGGCCGAGCAGCTGCCCTTCGCCACTGAGAGCATCCAGCGCATCCTCATTGTGGACGCGTTTCATCACTTCGCCCGACAAGAGCTGGCCGCGCAGGAACTGGTGCGGGTGCTGAAGCCGGGCGGGCGTCTGGTCATCGAAGAGCCGGATCTGCGCACACGGGGAACAAAACTCATCGCCATTCTTGAGAAAGCGGCGCTGATGCAAACGAACTTCATCGCCCCGCCCGAGATGGCGGCGCTCTTCGCCCGCCATGGCGCGCGGCTCGTCACCATCACCACCGAAAACATCAACGCACAAATCGTTTTGACAAAATAAAAAGCAGGCGACACGAGCAACGGTTCGCTGATACCGATGAAAATGCCTCGTGGCCAAGGCGGCGCGGGAAGACAATCCTGTAATGCGTGATTCGTGATGCGTGACGACCTCACGCATTACGAATCACGGCTTTCATCCCACACCCACACAATCCCACACACAAAAAACGGAGTTAGTCTCATGCCAGAAGCCACTGTCAACTGGATCAGCGGAATGAAATTCGAGGCGGTCACGCCCGGAGGCTACAGATTCACCATTGACGGCAAGCGACAGGAAGGCGTTGGAGCCATGGATCTGCTGCTGCACGGGCTGGCTGGATGCACCGCGGTGGATGTGGTGCTCATCCTGCAGAAACAGCGTCAGCCCGTCGAAGGCGTCACGGTCAACGTTTCGGGCGAACGGGCCAGCGAACACCCCAAGGTTTACACCAAAATCCACATCGAATACATCATCAAAGGCGATGTGAAGCCGGACAAGGTGGAGCGGGCGATTCAACTTTCGGAGGAGAAATTCTGCTCCGCTTCAGCCATGTTGGGAAAAACAGCGCAGATCACCCACAGCTATCAGATATTCCCGCCAGAGTCGGCGTAATCTGGTATAATCACATAGGATGCGCACCATCTCATCGCATCCGGTGTTTTACCATTAAGACATTCCTGACCATTCCTGACGAGGCAGTTCATGGCCGATTCGCTCCCAATCACCATCAACCTCAATAAACATCTCCATTCAGGATTGAAGCATCTCAAGGTCGCTTTCGTTCCCGGCCCGATGGATCCTGTGCTGGAGGAAACCGCGCAGGGCATCTTGCAGAGTTTTCGCCTGTTGGGCCACGAAGTGCAGGACGTCCCTACAGACGAGACCGATATTCTGCTGACGACCGCGCCTTATGGCGTCCCGCTCAACTGGCGGCAATCCCTGGTGCTCACCGCCCGGCGTCGATTCAAACTTTCGAAAAACCCGGATGCAGTCTACACCTTGGTGCATGTCACGCCCGAGCAACTGCAAGCGGACCTGGATTATCTGGAAAAGGTGCTGGAAAAAGAGCCGCCCGATCCGGCGGATTATGACTTCCCGGGCCTGGCGCCCGAGGCTTATCGCGTGCTTTTCGAGCAAGGACGTCGCGGCGGGCCTATTCTGGCGCTGCAACGACGGGTGCAGGCTCAGGCCAAGGGGCTGCGCGTGCTGCTGGTGGTGGGAGACGATAAGCCTGAATACGTTTATCATTTCGATCTGGTGGGGGCCTACCCCAAGAGCGTCAACGGGGACGATCCCATGCTTTTCTACCATGACATCGCGCTGCGCCTGACGACCACCGTCAGCACCCGCGAAGTCACCGATCATCAGGTTGTGGGCGATCCCATCCCTTATGAGGAATGGTTCTCTTGGCCCGCACCCAAGGCTATGCGCTTTGCCGCGCTGGAGCTGGGCAAGCGCAAATTCTTCACCGAGATGGTGCGCATCAATGATCTGGTGGCGGTGCCCGCAGTGCAGGATGCGGTGGCCAGCCAGTACAGCGAGGGGTGTTTTGGCACCTGGGAGCCGCGCATCAACGGGCTCATCGCCACTGTCACCGGCAGCGCCCGCCCGGTGGATAAAGACAATATCACCGAGGACGATCTGGCCATCATCGTGGGCGTGCGGCCGGGCCGGGCCGGAGCTATCGTGCGGCATGTAGAGGGCAAGCGCAATGATCCTCCCTCCTCCGAGGCAGTGGAGATGATGGACATGGACACGCCTTTGCCGCGCGTCACCATCGCCCCGCCCGAATGGGATATCGAAGCCGAAGTTCCGGTAGTGCGCTCGAAGCTGCACGGGCATCGCGGGGTGCGGTCTTTCGATCCATCGCTGGTGGAATACGCGCCGCTCAATCCCGAATACTTCGATTTCATCGTCTCATGCGCCACCGAGGCCCAGGCCAAGGGCGTGCGCGACGCGTTCTCCCGGGCCCAGTGCCTGCTCAATCCCGACGATCCTCGTCAGATCGCGTTCACCATCCTGCCCGGGCACGGCGTGGTCATCGCCGAAAAGTGGGTTCCGGGCGCGGTTCCCTTCCAGGCGATATGGGAGGCGATGGACAGCGGGCAACTGGTCATCGACAGCCATGTGCCCCAGGGCCGTATGCGCTACGAGCCCGACGAAACGGGCCAGATGACGCTAGTCGAGGAAGGCTTCTAGGGGCCGCACTGAACGCGTTGGCTTCGCCAAAGCGGATTTGGGTGTGTCCAAAACACATCCAGCGGATTTTTGCATTCGCGACCATCACAACCCCAGGCTGAGCTGGCCCGCGGCCGGTGGCGCGGCCTGCGCCTGGGCGTCGGCCCCGGGCGCGATGGCCGCGCGCAGGCGGGCGATGCGGGCGGCCAGTCGCCGTTCATAGGCTCGCGGCGCGTCGCTGCTCGCGGCGTACGTTCGCCGATACCAGGGCAGCAGGTGCGGGCGCTTTCGCTCCAGCCAGGCGAACAGGGTTTTGCGGGTGTCGGGGTATAGTTTGAAGCTCTGATGATAACCCACCCGCCCGCCGTGATCGTAGATGGCCTGGATGAGGTCGCGCAGTTGCGTTTCGCTATCGGTCAGGCCCGGCATGACGGGCGCGATGGCCACGCTGACGGGAACGCCCGCCCGGGCCAGCTCTTGCACCACGCGTAGCCGCTGAGCGGGCGAGGGAACGTCCGGCTCCAGGGAGCGGGCCAGGGCCTCGTCCACGGTGATCAGCGAGATGCAGAGGGAGAAGCCCGCGGCCCGGTGCAATGACGCCATCAGGTCTGCATCGCGCAAGACCATGGTGTTTTTGGTGATCAAACTGGCGGGCGCGAGCTGATCGCGCAGAATTTTCAGCGCGGTTTGGGTGAGCCGATAGCGTCCTTCGATGGGCTGATAGGGATCGGTGGCCGTGCCGATGCTGATGCGCGGGCGAGGCCAGCCCAGTTTGCGCAGATCGCGGCGCAGGGCCTCGGGCAGATTGCGCTTGACGAACACGGTGGAGGAGAAGTCTGCATCGGGATCCAACTCGAAAAACGCGTGGGTGTAGCGGGCGTAGCAATAGATGCAGCCGTGCTTGCAGCCCCGATACGGGTTTAGCGACCAGCGCATGTCGGGAGCGCGGGCGCTGTTCACCTTGTTCAGCGCCGATTTGACGTCGATCTCGATGATGCGGGCATGACCAGAATTCATGTTCTGATTTTATACCAAAACATGCGTTCTGTCAAAATATCAAAAAGAGGTCGCTTCCATCAATACGTTTCGAACGTCCCCAGGAAATCCCCAACCTGCGGCTTCAGCCGCGCAGCAAGGAAAAATAGAAAGCAGCCCCCTGGCCCGGCTCGCTCTCGGCCCAAATGCGCCCGCCGTGCCCCTCTACGATGTGTTTGGCGATGGCCAGTCCCAGGCCCGAGCCGCCACTGCTGCGCGAGCTGTCCGTCTTGTAAAATCGCTCGAATATCCGGTTCAGATGTTCGGCGGGGATGCCCGGGCCCGTATCCCGCACCGAGATCACCACCTCATCCTCCGATTCGCTGGAGCCGATGGTGATGACGCCTCCCTCGGGCGTGAATTTGATGGCGTTATGCAGCAGGTTTTGCAGCACCCGTTGCAAAATTTCGACATCGGCCAGCACCGTGAGATGGGGATCATACGCTCGTTGGAGACGGATTTGCTGATGTTCGATCGAGGCCGAGAAGCGCGTCAGCGCGGGCTCGACGATCTGGGAAAGGGGCGTCGACATCAGGCGCAGGGGCATCCGCCCCGATTCGATCAGACTCAGGTCCATCAGCTCCTGCACCATCTGCTGCAAGGTCAAGGTCTGCGCGGCGATGCTATCCAGCAGTTTCTCCCGCTTTTTTGGCTTCTCGACAGCGCCTTCCTGCAATGTCTCCACCAGCAACTGAATCGTGGCGATGGGCGTGCGCAGATCGTGAGAGAGATTCGCCACGAAATCCCGCCGGGTGCGCCCCAGACGCTGCAGTTCGGTCACATCCTCCACCGTCAGGGCAAGCAGCCGCGGCGGGCCCGAAAGCATGAAACTGCGAATCAGATAGACGCTGCCATCGCTATTGAACTGTCGGGCGTGCTCCAGCCCGTCCGCCTGCGTCTGCTCCAGGGTCTTTTCAAGCGCTGGATAGAGAAAAATCGGCGCCGCCCCCACCTGTCCCCTGACGAAAATCTCCACTGCCGCGCGGCTGCGCCAGACCAGACGCCCGTTTTCATCTAGCAGGATAAGGGCGAGGGGCGTCGCCTGGGCCAGCGCGTCCAACGTCGCGACATGCTCTCGCCGGGCCCGGGCGTGCTCCGACGCTTCGCGTTGCGCCCGGGCCAGCTCTTGTTGACAACGAAGACGCCGGGTCTGAGCCCACAACGCCCAGGCGCCCAGGACAATCAACAAAAGGAGACCGAAAGCCGCCAGCCCGAGCATCGCCGCCCATCAATCCACAAAACGATATTTGATCAACGCCCAGATGGCGGGGAAGGCGTCTTTCCAGGTGATGTTCTTGCCTTCCTCATACTCCCGCCCCGTGTAGCTGATGGGCACCTCGTAGATGCGATATCCCCGTTTGAGGATTTTGGCCGTAATCTCGGGCTCCAGCTCGAAGCGTCGGGCGTGCAAGGGCACGCCATCCAGCACCTCTTTGCGGAAGACCTTGTAGCAGGTCTCCATGTCGGTGAGGATGGAATCGTAAAGCAAATTGGTGAGGAAGGTGAGGAATTTGTTGCCCAGCATGTGCCGATAGAGCATGGCCTTGCGCGGGCCGCCCAAGAAGCGAGAGCCGTAAACGACATGGGTGCGGCCTTCGAGAATGGGCTGCAGCAGCAAGGGATAATCCCGCGGGTCGTACTCCAGATCGGCGTCCTGGATCAGCAAGATTTCGCCGGTGGCGTGCTGGATCGCGGTGCGAATGGCCGCGCC
>JALXAF010000133.1 GCA_026992375.1 Anaerolineae bacterium | reverse complement strand
CGCAAAACGTTCCGGCTTGATTTTTATGGCGCGACTAAAAATAATCGTCTAAATGGTTGGAGAAGTCGTCGGAGATTTTTGTTGCGCGCGAAAATACTGACGCAATTGGAATTTGACACACGGAAATCATCTCGTTTATCATTGTCCGACCTTGAATAACGCCCTTTTTCTTATGGCAAACCATAACACCTACGACCCCATGTCAGAGGCGGCGGAGATGTATTTGCTCCGTATCGCGCTTCTCACGCGAGGCGATGAGCCCGTTCCCATTCCCCAGTTGGCGGAGACCCTGGATGTTTCTCCTATTTCGGCCAACCAGATGTGCCGCAAGCTGGAGGCCCGGGGGCTGGTGGCGTACCAGCCTTACAAAGGCGTCACTCTCACCGAGCAGGGTGAGGCCATTGCTTTGCGCGTGTTGCGCAAACGCCGCTTGTGGGAGGTTTTTCTGGCGGAGAAATTGGGCGTCTCTCCGCAAGTTGCCGAGGATATCGCCTGCCGATTTGAGCATGTCACGCCCGATGATCTGGCGGAAAAATTGGCAGATTACCTGGATCATCCCGTCCTCAGTCCCCAGCATAAACCTATCCCCTCCCTTTCTGACGACGCCTCCGGGCGGAGCGCCCAGCCTCTCAGCGCACTGGGCGTGGGACAACGCGCCCGGGTGGTCAGCATTCTGGCTCATGAGCCGCTGAAGAATTTTTTGAGCGTGCAGAATTTTGGCCCGGGAACCGAAGTCAGGGCGCTGGCCGCGGTCGAAGACCGGGCCCTGCTGCTGGAAGTGGGTGGACAACACATCACGCTGGACTTCGATATCGCCCAACAAATCAACGTCACACCGTTGCAAGAAACCCGGCCTGCAGAAAAAACGCCGTCTCGTCATTCTAATCCTGCCTGATCTTTCCATGACATCGAAATCAACGACATCGCCATCAACGCAAGACAAGCGAAACAATCTCCGTCCCCTCAGCACTGTTCAACGCGGCGAGACCGTTCAGGTCGTGCGCATCGAAGCCGGGCGTCGGCTTTCGCAGCGCCTCGTCGAATTGGGCCTGACGCCCGGCGTTGTGATTCAGACCGTTCACGTCAATGGCGGCCCCATCCTCATCGCCGTGCGCGGGGCGCGTCTCGCCATTGGCCGGGGCATGGCGGAAAAAATCCTGGTGAAGACGCCCGAGGGTGAGGATGTCTGAATACGTCATCGCCCTGGCCGGGAATCCAAACACCGGGAAAACAACCATCTTCAACGATCTGACCGGCTCCAGCCAGCATACAGGCAATTGGCCCGGCAAGACGGTCGAGCGCAAAGAGGGCGTCTGGAAGTATGGGGCGGACGTTTTTCACATTGTGGACTTGCCGGGCGCTTACAGTCTCTCGGCTTTCTCCGCCGAAGAGGTCATCGCCCGAGATTTCATCGTCGAAGAGCGGCCAGACGCCGTGGTCGTGGTGGTGGACGCCACCAATCTGGAGCGGAATCTTTATCTCGCACTTCAGATGTTGGAGATGACTCCCCATGTGGCGCTGGCTCTGAACATGATGGACGCGGCCAGGAGCCAGGGGCTGGAAATCGATGTGCCGGAATTATCGCGGCGGCTGGGCGTTCCCGTCATCCCCATGACCGCCCGGGTGGGAAAAGGGTTGGACAAACTGGCGGAGGCGCTGGTGCAGGTCGCCCGCGAAGGCCGCGCCGCCAGGGAGCATCCCGATCAGCGATTCTCGCCCCCCATTCGCTACAGCGATCCCATCGAGGCCGCCATCGAGCGCGTCGTCCGGGCCATCGAGCGACATGAGTCGTTGAAAACCCGCTATCCGGTGCGGTGGCTGGCTCTGAGGCTGCTGCAAGGGGATGAAACCTGCATCGCCAAGGTGCAGGATATCCCTGAAACCGCCGACGTGCTGGCGCAGGCGCAAGAAGAATCGAAACGCCTGCAAGATCTGTATCGCGAAGACCTGGATACGATCATCGCCGAGGAGCGCTACACCTGGATCAACAAGTTGGTGTCGCGCGTGGTTCAGGGGCGCCTGCTGGGCCCCACGTTTTCCGATCGTGTGGATTCGGTGGTCACGCATCCGGTTGGGGGCCTGCTCATTTTCTTTGGCGTCATGTGGGTGATCTTCAAACTCTCGACCGATGTCGCCGCTCCTCTGGTGAATTGGATCGATGCGTTCGTCAATGGCCATTTCGCCCACTGGGTGATCGAGTTGCTGGCTCTGGC
>JALXAF010000132.1 GCA_026992375.1 Anaerolineae bacterium | reverse complement strand
TTCCCGCGTCTGGGCATCCCCAAGGAGAATTTCGTCGTCGTCTCGGGTATTGGCTGCTCCAGTCGCTTCCCCTACTACATGGACACCTACGGCATCCACAGCATCCATGGCCGCGCGCCCACGTTGGCTACGGGCATCAAGCTTAGCAACCCCGAACTCAGCGTATGGGTGGTCACGGGCGATGGCGACGCGCTCTCTATCGGCGGCAACCACATCCTGCACGCGGGACGCCGCAATGTGGACCTGAACATTCTGCTGTTCAACAACCGCATCTACGGCCTGACCAAAGGTCAGCTCTCCCCGACTTCGCCCGTGGGCACCAAGACCAAGTCTTCGCCCTACGGCAGCATCGAGCGTCCGTTGAATCCGGTGGAAGTGGCGCTGGCCTCGGGCGCGACCTATGTAGCTCGCACCATCGACGTGCTGCAGAAGGAGATGGGCGAGATCATGTATCAGGGCGCGCTGCACAAGGGCCTGGCTTTCACCGAGATTATGCAGAACTGCGTCATCTTCAACAATGGCGCCTGGTTCGATTATTCAGACCGCAGCAAGCGGGCCGATAACGATCTTTTCCTTGAAGCGGGCAAGCCCATGATATTTGGCAAGAACAAGGACAAGGGCCTGGTGCATTCCGATGACGGCTTCAAGGTTGTGGAAATTGGCGATGAATATAGCATCGAGGACATCGCCGTGCATGATCCCACATCGCTGGACAACGCTTTCCTGCTGAGCCAGCTCACCTATCCCCTGCCTTTGGGCATCATCTACCAGGTGACCAAGCCCACCTATTGCGAGGGCATGTGGGGGCAGATCGAGCAGGTCAAGGCCCAGAAGGGAGTAGGCGATCTCAACGCGCTCTACCGCAGCGCCGACACTTGGACCGTCGTGAAAGAAGGCGAGCCCGAGATCAAGGCCGAAGTGCGTGGAGATGTGGAATCCAATCTGGATGAGGCCTATGTGGACGAGGTGCTGGGTCGCGAGCCGCTGGAGGCGGATCTGGCCGAGCAGTTGTCGGGCCTAACGCTGTACGATCTGAATCCCAAAGCGCCCATAACCATCGAGCCCACCGCCCGCATGGATCACGCCCTGTATCTGATGCGCGAGCATCGCATTGGTGCGCTGCTGGTGGTTGCGCCCGACCGCCATCTCACCGGCATCATCACCGAGGTGGACATCCAGGAGCGCCTGGCGGGCACGGATATGAATCTACACGATGTGACGGTGCAAGAATTCATGACGCCCCATCCGGTGGCCCTGCCGCTGGACGCATCGGTGTTGGAGGCGGTGCACTTTATGACCACCAAACGCTTCCGCCATCTGCCCGTGGTGGATGACACCCTGCGCCCGGTGGGTGTCATCTCCTCCCGCGATCTGGTGGAGTATTTGGTCAAGCACCTGTAAGCCGGGCATTAGCCCTACATCTCACGCAACGAAAAAGGCCCCTGCCGGTTGGCGGGGGCTTTTTTCGTCACCAGACACTATGGGAAATGAGAAAGTCTTTGTTCACACCTGGCATCATGTTGCTGCTGATAAGGTTCAAAGACCAATAACCATTGATTAAAGATCAGGTCAGCGTGGTTTTTATTTTAATCGCCCCTCATCCATCACCGACACTACCATTCATTCCAGGTTCTTCGTATCTCTGTGAAGAAATGAGCTTTTTGCATTGGACCCAGAAGTTAGTTTCCCTTCCATTTGGGCAACCAGGGCCGCGGGCCGCGACGCTGGACCATGCCCAGCCAGATGGCGCTGCGCGATTTTGCGTCCGAATTTCTGGCCTTCGCTTATGCTATGCGCTGCTGGCGCTGGCCGTGATCGCGATCACCAGGCGTTGGGGATTGGTGCCGCTGCCGGGGCTGTTTCTGCTGGGCTCTGGTCTGCCCCTGACCCTGGAGAGCGCTGGCGGCGGGCGAGAAGCGCCCCGGGCCTATGAATGGATTACTTTAGCACCTCCAGAAAGCCCCATGCGCCCGCAAACTTTCCACCTTTTTCGAACATGGCCAGCACTGCGTCCCAATTATCGGCGTGCAGATATTTCATGATTTCATCTTCGCTGAAATGCCCGCTCGGGTCCGTGTACCGCACCGGATTATTCGCAGCGTAGCTGTACCGGTTCAGGCTCTGCGGGTCGCCCGGGTCCGGCACGATGGCGTCGGGCTGGATGAAGCGGGCGAGGGTGGGGTCATAGCGCCGGGCGATATAGTCATACAAATCG
>JALXAF010000131.1 GCA_026992375.1 Anaerolineae bacterium | reverse complement strand
CGCAGCGCGGCGGCAGTTTCGGCAAGAGGCGTGGAAGCGACGAGTGGGTTAGTCATTGAAAGCTCCTGTGTACACTGAAATGAGACGTAATTGCTAACGTATGCCAGCAGTTACAATGAGATTTTTTGGGCAGCCACCGCAGCCGGGGGACTTTATCCCCCGGCGTTGGCGGCGGGCGCGAAGCGCCCCGGGCCTATGACCGGATTATTTTGTCAATGTTCATTACTCGGTGTTGCAGAGAAAAGGGGAAGTTATTTCTGGACGTGTATCAAGCGCCTACCGCCAGATGTCGGCGTAAGGGTGTTCAGCCAGCAAAGGCTGGCCCGCGGGAATGCGGTCGAAGGCGAAAGGCCGGATGTCCACCGTCTGCGGCGCGCCATCCACCATCCACTCCGCCATGCTCAGGCCCGTGGCCGGAGCGATCTTGAAACCGGTGCCGCTGTGCCCGCAATTCAGCCAGAAGCCCTCAGGCCCGGCCGGTCCCAAAATCGCCCGCTGATCCGGGCTCAAGCCATCGTAACCGGTGTGGGCGCTGTGCAGCGAGCCCTCCTCCATCACGGGAATGCGACGGCAGATGTGATTCACCGCCCGATCCACATAGCCCGGATGAGCGTGATCTGCATCGCTGTCCGGGTCCTCACCCAGAGGATTGCCCACCTCCAACCCCACCAGGGTGAGACCGCCCTGCTCGGGCCGGAAATACATCTCATTGGCGTCATCGATAACCGTGGGATGGCAGGGGCCAATCGACTTAGGTCGGCGCAAAAACATCACATCATGGCTCCAGGTGACCATCTGCAAATCCAGCCCCACCATAGCCGCGATGCGATCCGCCCACGCGCCAGCGGCATCGACGACGACGGGCGCGTGCCATTCGCCGCCATCAGCCGTCTTCACCCCCAGCACCTTGCTGTCATCCGTCAGCACCTCCGTCACCTGCACGCCCGACTTCAACCGCGCGCCCAACCGCCGGGCCGCATCCATCAGACTCATGGCTGTGGCAGGCGGATCCGCATAACCCGACTCCGGCTCATACGCGGCCACCGCAAAATCATCCGTGACCATGTAAGGAGCCAGCCGCTTGATGTCATCCGCTGTCACCAACAGCGTGGGAATGCCGATATCCTGCTGCATCTTCACATTAGCCCGCAACGCCTCCTCATACTCCGGCTGCACAATGCGAATGAAACCCGTGCGCACAAAACCGCAATCGCCCCCCACCAACTCATCCCAATTGCGAAAATACCGAAACGATTGCCACACCAACTCCGCCTCCAGTCGAAAATCATAGTGCATCCGCACCAACCCACTGGAGCGCCCGGTCGCGCCCGCAGCCACGAACTTCTTCTCCAACACCAGAGGCTTGACGCCCCGCTGCGCCAGATGAAAAGCCAGGCTGGCGCCATGCACGCCGCCGCCAATGATGATGACATCCGCTGTTTGAGCCATGAAGACCTCCGAAAAATGAGTGGGAATCAAAAAAGACCGGAGAGCCAGCCATCCAGCTCCGCCGCCCGCCGAGACCACGACAACGCCTCGGCCCGACGCCAGACCTGCCGCGACTGGGACTCTCGCAACTCGGGCGACCGCAGCAGCCGCGACAGCCATGATACCAAATCCTCCTCATCTCCTACAACCGCCCCGCCCACGCTGCGCGCCAGCGCGCCATACTCCCCCACATCCAGCGTCGCCACCGGCAGCCCCAGCCCAATGCAATCCAGCAGCCGCGCTGGCGACTTGGCCCGCAGCAAAGGCGTATTTTCAGGGAGAAAGAAACAGAGCGCGGCTCCCCGAACAGCGGCTGCTAACGCCGCACCCTCCAACCAGCCCCAGACAGTCGCTCGCGGCAGATTTGCGGGCGCATCGGGCCAATCGCCCACGATCCAAAGCTCGGCGTCAGCCACCCGCTCAGCCACCGCCCGCCACACCCTCGCCAGCCGCCGCACATCCACATCGTTCCCGCGAGTAAACAGCAGCGCCACCCGCCCGTTCTCCTCCACCCGAACCCGCTCCAACGCCCGGTCGAGGCCATTGGGAAGATACAAAAAACGCTGGCCGGAATGCCGCGCAGTCAAATCATCCGCCAAAAACCGCGACGCAAACACAACTCCCGTCGCCCGCGCCGCCAGCATCGCCTCCTGACGCGCCAACAGCCGCCGCAACAGCCAGTTGCGCCGCGCTCCCCAGCCCCGCTCATCCTCCAGATCATCCACATCCAGC
>JALXAF010000130.1 GCA_026992375.1 Anaerolineae bacterium | reverse complement strand
GGGCAGATCGGAAGCGCCAGTCCGCTCACCATCTTCTTCAAGTCGTGGTTGGTGCATCTCAGTCATGGCGCAGTGGTGGCGGGCCCGGGCGTCGCCACCCTGCTGGTTTTCACCGTGGTGGTGGGGCTCGTGCTGGCAGTGGGCGAAACGTGGCGTCCCAAACTGAGCAATGGCGAGATCATCAAAGGCGCGCTCATCGCCCTGGCCCTGGCCCTGGGCGTGTGGATGGTCGGCGGCCTGATCATCGCCGCCCGGCTCACCCCGCCCGCCGGTATGCCAGCCATGCAGCAGGCGGCCCGGGTCGCCAACAACATCACCACCTTTTACCTGCTCATCTTCCTGGCTGCTGCGGGATTGGCTCACATTCTCATCTGGAATGATCGAAGGCAGACCGTTGAATGGGCGCATCGCCCGTGGCTTTCGGGCCTGAGCGCCGCGGCCGCGCTCGTTCTGGCCCTCATCGTCACCATCCAGGTCGATCTCAACCTGGTGCGGGCCGACATCTACTTCAAGATCGGTCAGGGCGCAGACGCTCGCGGCGATTGGAACACCGCGCTAGCGTTCTATGAAAAAGCGTCGGAGCTGGCTTCCAAGGAGGATTACTATCTGCTCTTCCGGGGACGGGCGATGCTGGAAAGCGCCCGCCAGGCCAAAGACGCCAACGCCCGCAAGGCTTATTTCGACCGGGCCGAGCAGATTTTGCTCCGGGCGCAGGCGCTGAACCCCCTGAACACCGACCACAGCGCCAATCTCGCCAGATTCTACGGCGCCAAGTCGGGATTTCTCACCGACCCGGCGGAACGACGCATGGCGCTGGAGAAAGCGTCTGAGAATTACCGCATCGCCACCACCCTCAGTCCCCATGCAGCACATCTGCAAAACGAATGGGGCAGTATTTACGCGCAATTGGGAGAATACGACAAAGCCCGCGAGCGATTCCAACATTCCCTCGAACTGGATCCAGGCTACGCCGACACCTATCTGAGACTGGCGCAACTGGAGCTCGATAACGAAAACTGGCAAGCGGCTTACGACGCCTATCACAAAGCGACGGAGCTGAAGCCCAAAGACCCGCGCGGATACAGCGGCATGGCGTATGCGCTGGCCAAATTGGGCCGCACCGAGGATGCAATCGCGGCCAACCAAAAGGTGCTGGCGCTGCGTCCCAACGATGTTGGCGCGTTGCAAAACCTGGCCTTGCTCTACAAGACGCTGGGAGACTATGATAACGCCCTTCACTACGCTCGCCAGGCCCTCGAAGTCGCACCCGAATCTCAGAAACCCACAGTCCAGGCGCTCATCGATCAACTCGAAAAGGCGCAGGGGGAATAGCAATCGAATCATGCTAACACAGATCATGCTCATCTTCACCGCAGCCCTGACGCTGACCCTGGCGGCGACGCCAGTCGCCCGACGTCTGGCTGTGCGTACCAACATGGTGGATAAGCCATCGCAGCGGAAGGCGCACCTATCGCCCACGCCTCTGTTGGGCGGTGCGGCCATCTACGCCGCGGTGCTGCTGGCGCTGATCATCTTCGGCGACAAATTCTACGTGCATCAGGTGGCGGGCATCGTCATCGGCGCTTCTCTCATCTCGTTTTTGGGCCTGTGGGACGATCGCACCCCCCTGCCCGCCTGGGCCAAACTCCTGGGCCAGGTAATCCCGGTGATAGTGTTGATTATGACCGGGGTGCAGGTATCCATCTTTCACTCCTCCGCTCTGAATATCATCGTTACCATCCTCTGGGTGCTGTTCATCACCAACGCGGTCAACTTTCTGGACAACATGGATGGCCTCTCAGCGGGCGTGGCGGGCATGGCCAGCTCTTATTTTCTGCTGCTGGCCGCGCTTTCGGATCAATATCTGGTGGGGGCGTTGACCGCCGCCCTGTTGGGAGCCTGCATCGGCTTCCTCTTCTACAACTTCAATCCCGCTAGCATCTTCATGGGCGACACCGGCAGTCTATTTCTCGGATTCGTGCTGGCCGCGGTGGGCATCAAGCTGCGTTTTCCCACCAACATCCCCGCTGTCACCTGGATGGTTCCGGTGCTGGTGCTGGGCGTTCCCATCCTGGACACATCCCTGGTCATCGTCTCTCGCCTGCGCCGAGGCAAAAACCCTTTCACCACGCCGGGCAAGGATCATCTCTCGCATCGCTTGGTCAAAATGGGGTATTCCCGACGCGAAGCTGTATTGCTGCTCTATCTTTTAGGCAGCATTT
>JALXAF010000129.1 GCA_026992375.1 Anaerolineae bacterium | reverse complement strand
TCGGTGCAGCCCAGGATGACGCCCTCGGCCCCGCGGGCCACGAGGTGCTGCATGATCTCGACATAGCGGGCCTTGGATTCGGGCCGGATATCGCCCACCACCAGCTCTTCGTAGATGATGCGATGCACGTCGGCCCGTTCGTTCTCATCGGGAATGAGCGCCTTCAGGCCGTGTTTCGATTCCAGCCGCCCCTTGTAGAAATCCTCTTCCATGGTGAAGCGGGTACCCAGCAGGCCAATGGTGCGGATGCCGCGGGCGGTGATGCGGGCTGCGGTGGCGTCGGCGATGTGCAGCAGCGGGATGTCGATGGCTGCGGCCATGTCATCGGCCATTTTGTGCATGGTGTTGGTGCAAAGGACGACGAAATCGCCTCCGCCCGCCTGCACCTGCCGGGCCGCGTCGATCATGCGGGCGGTGAGCTCATCCCAGGCGCCCGCGTGCTGCAAGGTCTCGATCTCGGCGAAATCCACCGAGACCATCACGCTTTTGGCCGAATGCAGGCCGCCCAGCCTCGCCCGCACCTCCTCGTTGATGATGCGATAGTATTCGATGGATGATTCCCAGCTCATGCCGCCGATAAGGCCGATGGTTTTCATGGTCAACCTCCTAACCTGGCCCAGCCAGGGCCAAAGAAGCTGCTCTCACGCAAAGTCGCCAAGGCGCTAAGCTTTTCTTTGCTTCTTTTTTCCTTTGCGGCTCTGCGTCTTTGCGTGAGGCATTTTCTTGCACAGATTGCAAAGAGTTCATTGATGAGACGCTCCATCGAGAGCGGGCAGGCTGGCCGCGGCGATGGATTGCCCCACGCGGCGGCTCTTTTCGTCCGGCAACTGGATGGCGATGTGGCTCAGTTCGGGGAATTCCCGGGCGATGAGGGATTGTGCGGTTTCCAGGATGACAGGCCCGCCCGAGCCGGAAGTCACCCGGCCCAGGATGAGCACGTGCTCGATGTCGTAGAAATCCGCGTAGTGGGCCAGCGTATAGCCCAGGTAGACGCCGATGGTCTCCCAAATCTGACGCGCTCCCTGGTGGCCCGCCTCCAGATGCTTTTGGATGGACTTGAGCCGGGCGGCCTTGGTCGCCCCCTCGGGCGTGAGGCCCACGCGCGGGGCCAGCCGGAATACGGCCTGCTGCGAGAAGTAAAGCGCGCCCACGCCGCGATCGCCCGACCATTCGTCCACGGGCGCGGCCGGGGCGTAATCCACGGGCGCAAAGGCCAGCTCGTTCAGCCAGTCGGTGATTCCGCCCTGGCGGGTCACATAGCCCACCGCCTCGCTGGAGCCCATGGCGATGCCCAGGATGGCGTTGACGCCCAACGACATGGAGCCCGCCAGCGCGGTCACCTCGCCATCGTTGATCACCTCCAGGGGCGCGCCGAAGGCCTGCTGAATGCGCTGGAAGATGGCGCGGATCTCGTCGAAGCGGACGTTGGGGATGCCGCGGTAGAGGGAAGCCACCCGGGGCTGATTGTCCACATACACGCCCGCGGAGCTGCCGCCAATGGCGTCCACCCGGGGCAGATGGCTTGCGGCCTCCTGCAATGCGGCCATGATGCGCTGATAATGGTAGTCGGGGTCTGTCTGCTCCACCGGCTCCCACACCTTTTCGTCGCTGAAAATGGGCTTGCCATCCACCACAGCCGAGACTTTCACATCCGAAGCGCCCAGGTCGAAGCCGATGCGGTTGCCCGCCAGATGTCGGCCCAGTTGCTGATGGCGTTCGCGGGCCTGGGGCGCGGCGTTCGCGTCGCAAATCTCGACGGTGAAAGGCCGAAGATAGACCTTCTCACCCATGAAACGGGCGTCGAAGGCCCGCTCGCCCCCGGGAGCGTAAAGGCGGCGGATGTGTTTGCCAATGGCCCACGGGCCTCCGATGGTGAGCTTCCAGCCGCCCCACTGCCACAGCAGGAATTTCACGATACGCTCGGCGTAGAAGAAATTCTCATCGGCCCGGGGATGATCTTCGGGAAAGAGCAGGGTTTTGTAGCGGGAAATGGAGCCGTGGGTGCGTTCCAGCGCGATGACCAGCGGAACGCCGCCCGCGGCCTCGGCATCACGGCGAAAGGCCCGGTTGGCCAGCGCCGCGGGCCGAAAATCAGGATCGAGAGGCGGTTGTGTTGGGGGAGGGATGAGGTTCATCATAGTGAAGCAGTGAAGCGGATTCGAAACAGGATGCTTCTCTGTCGAAAAACGCCTGACGTTTGACGCTTGACGCACGACGTGGGTCAGCAGAAAAGGCCGAGTTAGCTTCGACGGGCGTTTTCCCGCCGTGTCCTGTCGAGAAGTGATCAACCGACGTAGTGGGAAACCTGGATTTCCACGTTCAGTTGGTCGCCGATCTCTTCCAGGGTTTCCTGGCATTTGTGCAGCGAAATCTCGGGCGGGGCCAGCACCACCGCGTCCATCATAAACAAATTGATGCCGCTCATGGGCGCCTGCACCACATTGGTCTCAAGAGATTCGATGTTGACGCCCTTCTCGGCCAGATGCTGCGCCACGCCGTGCAAGATGCCCTCGTGATCCGCGCCGCGCAGGGAAATCTGATAGGGCAGCCATCCCGAGTAGTCCGCGACGTCCCATTCTTCCGAGAGATTTGTGGTCAGCTTGTAACCTTCCTCTCGCAGACTGCGCACGCGTTCGCGGAATGCTTCCAGATTGGATTCTGGCACGCTGACGTGCACTAGCATAGCGAAGACGCCGCCCAATCGCACCATGCGGCTGGCTTTTACATTGCCGTGATATTCCAAAACCAGCCGGGTAAAACGTTCGACCAATCCTACCTGATCCGGGCCGGTTAATGTGATGACAAGTTTTTTTTCCATGACTTTTACTCCTGAAAAAGGTTAGATGATGACCTGTCCATTGTATCATATTTTGGCGCGCCTTTGCGTGTTTTTGTCATACAGAGGGTGCGTTCCCAAATTGGGGCGCACTGGCCGAATAGAATTCGGTTCTGGGGGCGTTCCGCCGCATGTCCTCCTGCGAGGACATTTTCAGGTGCAAATTAGCCTATCTGCGCAGGCAGACAAGCGGCCCATCTAATCAAACTTCCTTATCTCCTCCCCAGCCCGTCCCGGAGCGGGGGAGGAACAAAAGGAGGGGACTGCCCCCAGCCCTGATTTCAATCGGCAGGTTCTGGCAAAGACCGCAAATTCGCCCCCAAATTGGAACGCATCCTCATACAGAGAGTATGATTGTTTGACTTGTGTGTGTTATTTTCCTGGAGTCCCGGAGGTCGCCTTCGTCGTTAATTATCTGGGACGCGCCCATCGCGTCTTTGGGGATTGACAATGACGCGTGAAAGGTCTATAATTTGTCATACAATCATACAATTGGACAACTTGTTATGTTCAAACGTAGCCCGTCTCTCACCGAACAAACCAAACTCTACATCAAAGAACGCATTCTCAGCAATGCTTTCAGTGATGGGCGCATCCCCCCGGAGACTGAATTGGCGCAGGCGTTGGGCGTTAGCCGCACCACGGTGCGAGATGCGTTGGGCAAGCTGGAGAATGAAGGGGTCATCATCCGCAAGCAGGGCGTGGGCACGTTCATCAATCATCCGGGATTGCAGATCAAGACCCGCATCGACGAAATTTGGTCTTATGAAGAGGCGTTGCGCGCCCACGGCTACACGCCCTCGGTGCGAGTGCTGAGCATGGAGGAACGTCCGGCCGATGCAGGGACTGCGAAAGCGCTGGGCGTGAAGCCTGGCGCGCCCACGCTGGTCATCGAAAAATGCTTTTTCGAAGATGATACGCCCGCCATCCTGGCCCGAAACGTCATTCCCGCCGAGCTGCTGCGGTGCACGCCCGATAAAGCGCTGGCCCGTCAGCCCATCTATGATTTGCTGGAACGTTGCTGCAATCGGCGTTTCAGCTACTACTTCTCGGATATCCTGC
Source organism: Anaerolineae bacterium (assembly GCA_026992375.1). Taxonomy (GTDB): domain Bacteria; phylum Chloroflexota; class Anaerolineae; order J102; family J102; genus M2005. The sequence goes on along the minus strand of JALXAF010000129.1, from coordinate 3,722 downwards.
CCGTCGCGGCCGATGAAAGCCTGGCAGCGAAGCTGGGCGTGCAAGCGGGCGCTGCACTCCTGGCCTTCGAGGAGGTCGGTTACGACATCGACAACGAACCTGTCCTGTGGGCCAAATCCTGGTTCCGGGACGATCGCATTCGATTTCGATTGATTCGACGGCAAAAATAGACTGATTCTCGCAGATTTTTTCTGCGTTCCATCGTAACTGCTAACGTACTCGACTTTAAGCCTCAAAAAGCCACGAAGGCGCGAAGGGAAAAATAAAGAAAATACTTCGTGCCTTCGTTATCCTTCGTGTCTTCGTGGCAAAAAGTGGTGATGGGACCTTAGTAGTTGCGTTCCATCTTTCTCAGGGCAGTCAATCATTTAATTCACTTTTAGAGGAAAACTCATGGACATCACTAAACAGATTCGTGAACGCGTCGAGGCGTATCACGACGACATCATTCAATTCATGCGCGACATCGTCGCCATTCCCTCCTACGACAGCCAGATCGGCCCGGTGGGCGAACGCATCGCCGAAGAGATGCGCAAGCTGGGCTTCGATGAGGTGCGTTTCGATGTCCAGGGCAACATCTTGGGACGCATCGGCGACGGGCCCAACAAGGTGCTCTACGACAGCCACATCGACACGGTGGGCATCGGCGATCCCGAAGCCTGGGAGTGGGATCCTTTCGTAGGCAAGGTGGAGGATGGGATTCTCTACGCCCGCGGGGCCTGCGACGAGAAGAACTCCACCCCTGGCATGGTCTATGGCCTGGCCATCGCCCGAGACCTGGGGCTGCTGGACGGCTGGACCGCGTATTACTTCGGCAACATGGAGGAATGGTGCGATGGCATCGCTCCCAACGTGTTGGTGGAGGTGGAGGGCATCCGCCCCGATTTTGTGGTCATCGGCGAACCCACCAAGATGCAGGTTTATCGCGGCCACAAGGGCCGGGTCGAGATGGAGGTCATCGCCAAGGGACGCAGCGCCCATGCGGCCAGCAATCATCTGGGGGACAACGCCATCTACAAGATGCTGCCCGTCATCGCCGGCATCCGCGACATGGAGCCGCAACTGGGCGATGATCCCTTCCTGGGACACGGGAAGATCACCGTCTCGGACATGCACGTGAAGACGCCCAGCATCAACGCCGTGCCCGATGAGGCCAAAATCTACATCGACCGCCGCATGACCTTTGGCGAGGACAAGGATGAGGCGGTGGCCCAGGTGGCTGCGCTGATTCCCGAGGGCCAGGAAAAGGATTTCGAGGTCAACATCCTGCAATATCGGGATGAGAGCTACACCGGTTTCGTCTTCGAGGTGGAAAAGTACTTCCCGGCCTGGGCGCTGCCCGAGGATGCGCCCATCGTGCAGGCGGGCGTCGAGGCGGCCAGCGCCTATCTCGGCCATGCCGTGCCCACAGGCAAGTGGAGCTTCTCCACCAACGGCATCTACTGGATGGGAAAAGCGGGCATTCCCAGCATTGGCTTCGGGCCTGGCGATGAGATTTACGCCCACACCACGCTGGATCAGGTGCGGTTGCAAGATGTGGTGGACGCCACCGGCTTCTACGCGCTTTTCCCCAAAATGCTGGCTGAAAAAATCCAGAAGTAAGCACGCCCACAACGCCACCCATGCCAACTGATCGATCGCTGCTTGCCGCCTGGCTGCGAGCCATTCCCCAATCGCGACATGCTCCCCGCCCGCTGCACGAACTCTCGGGCGGGGATGTCATGGGCCGCGGGCTGGTCGCGCTGTTGGAAACCTGGGGGGCGGTGACCGTGAGCGATGCGGGCATCCGCGCTGCGTCGCAGCCCGCCTACTATTTCTTGCACAGCCTGGCCGCATGGGCCGAGAGCGGCGGGCCCGTCATCGAAGATTGGTCGGAGACGCATGGCGTCCGGCCGGGCGCGGGCCTGCAGCATGGCTCCAGCCTGGTCTTCTTGCTGGAGCAAGAGCGTCTGCGGCGTTACGCCGACGCCCCCGCCATTCGCTTCACCCCGGTGGCCGAAATCCTCATCCTTCGCCCCGGCTCTCCGCCCCGATTCCTGGCGCAATGGGATGAGCGCGCGGGGAGGTATCAGGTCATCGGCGGGCGACAGAAATCGGATGTGGACTGGCGGGAGCCCATCGAGCAGACCGCCATCCGCGAGCTGGAAGAGGAGCTGGCGTATCAGGTTGATTACAGGGCCGGGGATTTCTCCCTGGCCTTTTTGGCTGCATTCGAGGGGAACAAACGGCTTTCTCCCTCCTTTGGCGCGCTCACCGCTTATCATTTCACCTTTTTCCAGGCGTTGAATCTGCCCGCCCTGCAACTGGGCCCGAACGATCGCTGGGTCAGCCGGGAGGAATTGCTGGCCGGGCGCACAGAAGATGGCCGGGCCGTGAGCGGAAATCACATTCCTCCCCTGGAAGCGGCTTTGGGCAAACGCATCGACCAGTTGCCAACCTCTTTCCGACAGGATACTGGATATTAGATATTGGATATTCGGGCTACCCAGCCCCGTTGTTACCCCAATATCTAATAACCAATATCCGAATTCTGAATTGCTTTCCAAACGTTATCTTATATTCACAACTTTTCCCAAAAGGAGATTTTGCAATGCAAACCAATATGCGCGGTCTGGACATGATCACCACCCAGGAGTGGACAAAGGGCCAGTTGGACACTGTCATGGACATCGCCTTCGACCTGAAGAAAAAGCGGGCCCTGGGCATTCCTCATCCCTATCTGCGGGATAAAACGCTGGCCATGCTCTTTTTCTTCAGCTCGACCCGCACCCGCGGCTCTTTCGAATCGGGCATGGCCCAATTGGGCGGGCACGCCGCGTTCGTCGAAAGCCGCACCACCCAGATCGCCCACGGCGACACCGCCAAGGAGCTGGGGGAGATCTACGGTCGCTATTTCGACGGCATCGCCATCCGCCATGTAGATTGGGGCGTGGGCAACAAGTATCTGCGTTATGTGGCGGAGGCCAGCCGCGCGCCTGTTCTCAACATGCAGTGCGATCTCTATCATCCCCATCAGGCCCTGGCCGACTTGCAGACCATCATGGAGCACAAGGGCGATCCGCGGGGCAAAACCATCACCGTGAGCTGGGCCTATGCTTCCAGTTATCAGAAACCCCTGAGCGTGCCCACCAGCCTCATCTTGCTGATGACCCGCTATGGCATGAATGTGCGCCTGGTGCATCCGCCCAAGTTCGATCTGCCTCAGTTCATCGTGGATCAGGCCAAAGAGAATGCGAAGCATTCGGGCGGCAGTCTGGAGCTGATGGATGATTTCGATGCCGGGTTCAAGGATAGTGATGTGATCTACGCCAAGAGCTGGGGCCCGCTGACCTTCACCACCGATCCGGAGGAAAGCAAGAAGCTTATTGATCAGTACAAGGACTGGATGACCGACGAGCGGCGCATGGCCCTGGCAAAGCCCGACGCCATCTACATGCACCCGCTGCCTGCGGATCGAGATATCGAGGTGGCCAGCAGTGTGTTGGACGGCCCGCAGAGCGCAGTATTCGATGAGGCTGAGAATCGCCTGCATGTGCAGAAGGCCGTCATGGCCCTGACCATGGGCAACGGCTGGTAATAATCAGTTGGGTGCGTTCAATTTCGGTTGGAAGCGTTTGCCACGTCCGCCCGGCGATGAAGTCGCCGGGCTACAAAACAGCGCCGGATAAATCCGGCTAGCCCCGCAGGGGCGCTGTTTCTAGCCGGGGGACTTTATCCCCCGG
>JALXAF010000128.1 GCA_026992375.1 Anaerolineae bacterium | reverse complement strand
GCCGGCGTGGGCGTTGGAGAGGATGTCAGCGCGGCTGTGGGGGTATGGGTGGCCGTGGGATTCGACGTGACGGCGGGGGTGATGGTTGGCGCCGATGTGAATGTTGCCGAGGGGGTGAACGTGGGCTGCTTGGTTCTGGTCGAAGATGCGACGGGCTCTGGCGGTGCGGCGGGGGACGCACACGCCACCAGGAACAGCGCCAGAATGATGGCGAAGAAAACGATCTTCATGTCAGCCACGATGGCGTTTGCGGCCCAAAATAAAAGGCGGATGGGGTGCACCCGCCCGCCTTTCAAAGCCGTCTCCGTACAATAACGCCAGTTATGGTTTCCAGACAGTCCAGACTTTTCCAACCAGATCGGGACCGGGCGTGAGAGTGGAGTCACCGGGCTCCCAACCCGAGGGAGTCACCTCGCCGGTTTCCATCACATGCTGGAAGGCCTTGATCTGGCGCAACAGCTCATTGGGATTGCGTCCGACTTCCGGCGTCAGGACTTCCATGGCGCGGATGACGAAATTGGGATCGATGATGAATCTGCCGCGAATATCCACGCCGGCGGCCTCATCATAAACGCCGTAGATTGTGCCGACCTTGCCTCCGCTATCGGAAAGCATGGGGAAAGGCACGCCCCCATCAAGCATTTTGGAGAGTTCTTCCTCTTGCCAGATTTTGTGTACGAAGCGGCTATCCGTGCTCATAGACAGCACTTCGACGCCCAGGGACTTCAGTTCATCATACTTGGCAGCGACCGCTGCTAATTCGGTCGGTCAGACAAAAGTGAAGTCGCCGGGATAAAAACAAAGGACGATCCACTGCCCCTTGTAATCAGAGAGTTTGATGTTCTTGAAGCCTTCTCCCGGCACAAAGGCTGACGCCTCAAAATCGGGGGCTTCTTTTCCAACACGTGCGAGCATAGCAACCTCCTGTGATGTGGTTTGCTCAGATGGCGTTTTAGATGGTGCGGGCTCAGGTAGAATCGGGCCCGCTGCGGGCTGTACGCAACCCTGTTCCGTTTCAGTCATTAGGGCAACTTCGCGGCGCTGATAACGAAACGGAGACGGCGATGGAGATGTGTGGGCCAATGCTACGCATTGAATAGCTACTTAGAACCCAGGCCCAGTATAAAAGATTATCCCGCCTTTGGCAAGCCGAATTTGAAATTGCTGTCCGAAAATAAAGCTCATCGGGGATGATGCGTGTTATAATGCAAGACGATACCCGAGCCCACGCGCTATCGCGGAAGACTGCCGCCAATGTCTATGCCCTTTCCCAAACTTTGTATTCTCTTCCTTTCACCCATCCATCAGGATGGTCGCGTGCTACGCGAGATCGAATACGCCGCCCGGGCGTATGACGTCGGCTGAGGGCGGCTGGATAAAGAAGCCTCCCAGGCCGCACAGATGAACGTGGGGCGCTTGCGCCCCTGGGAGACAGGCGCATAGGTATAAGTCCCTGGCGGCTACATGAACAACTTTCCCATCAGCGGCAAAGCCCACATCTTTATGAACACCGTAAGCACACATTGCAACTATCGCACGTAAATGCACGAAACGGGCCACGTCTTCCACTTCTTCGATGCCTTCCAGCATCAGAACCTGATCTGGAACCATCATTCGCCCATGGAGTTTGCAGAGGTGGCGTCTATGTTCATGGAGCCGCCAGGCATGCCTTATTGGAACCAGAACGGGGACGGCGTGTATGACGAAGGCGATTATCGTCGGGCCGTAGTGCATCGACTCACCAGCATCGTTACATTTTTGCCCTACATGGCGGTGGTGGATAAATTCCAGCATTGGTTCTACGCCGCAGCGCCCGAAGCTGTAAGCGCCGACGACATGGACACTAAATGGGCCCAGTTGCGGGACCATTTCTTGCCTGACATCAATTACTCGGGCCTGGAAGTGGAGAAGACCACGGGTTGGCAGCGCAAGAGCCATATTCCTGACACTCCTTCTTACTACATCGGGTATGGTCCGACCCAGATGGGGGCGTTGCAGGCGTGGCGCAACGCTCTGGTCGATCAGGAGCAAGCAGTGAAAAAATTATCATCGCCCCTGGCCGCCAACTACACCAGTACCCTGTCAGAACTCTTCCAACTAACCAATGTCCGCTTCGCCTTCAACGCCGCCACCGTGGGCGAGTTGATGACCTTGGTGCGAAACGAGATGGCAAAGCATCTATAAATCGAACCTGGCTCCCGCAGAATGACGCGAACATGTCTATT
>JALXAF010000127.1 GCA_026992375.1 Anaerolineae bacterium | reverse complement strand
CTTTGACTCGCGGCGAAAAGAGGCCAAGGTGGACTACCTTATGCGTCAACTGCGTCGCTTGGGCTATCAAGTATCCTTGCAGCCCGTACCTATTGCGGCGTGACTTATTCTATTTTCAAAGCAGGCTCATTCATCCGAACGCCGCTGTCATCATGTCCGACGTCCAACAATCGAAGCCCACCTACACCATCCACGATCTGCCCGAGGGCACGCGACCGAGAGAGCGTCTGGCCAGGCTGGGGCCCGAGGCGCTGAGCGAGGCTGAGCTCATCGCCATCATCCTGCGCAGCGGCGCTCAAGGGATCAACGTCATCGATATGGCGACCGATCTCATGCGCTATTATCGGACGCTGGATGCGCTGGCCCGGGCCAGCTTCACCGATCTGCAACGGCATCATGGCATTGGCGAAGCCAAGGCAGCGCAGATTATGGCGGCCATCGAGTTGGGGCGGCGGGTGATGCGGGCCGCGCCGGAAGAGCGGCTGCGGGCCGATTCGCCCGAGATCGTGGCGCGGCTGTTGATGGCCGAGCTGGCGTATGTGGATCAGGAGTATGTCAAGGTGGTGCTCATTGACACGCGCAACCGGATCATCGCCACGCCCACCATCTACAAGGGCACGCTGAACACAACCAGCATCCGTATAGGCGAGATATTCAAGGAGGCCATCAAGAGCAACGCCGCCGCCATCATCGTCGCCCACAATCACCCCAGCGGTGATCCCTCGCCCTCGCCCGAGGATGTCATTCTCACCCGGCGGATTGTGGATGCGGGCACACTGCTGAACATCGATGTGCTGGATCACCTGATTTTGGGGCGCAATCGTTGGGTGAGCATGAAAGAGCGGCGGTTGGGTTTCAAATGATGGACGGGATGAACTGGCAGGCGGTCTTCACAGCCGCGGCGCTGCTGATGAGCATCGGCATGATCGCCAGCGGGCGATTCACCATGGAGTGGGTGGCGCTGGGCACGCTGGTCGTCCTTTATGTGGGCGGCGCGCTCAGCGCGGATGAAGCGCTGGCGGGATTTTCCGCTTCGGCGACCATCACGTTGGCGGGCATCTATGTGGTGTCGGGCGGATTGAAGCGTTCGGGGGCCATCGCTCTCATCGGGCAGTGGATGCTGGACGCGGGCGGTCGTTCGCCGCGGCGCTTATCCGGCATAATGTTCATCGTCACCAGTCTGTTCTCGGCGTTCATGGCCAACCTGGCGGCGCTGGTGATCATGCTGCCCCTGGGGTATCGGTTGAGCCGGGCCAGCAAGACGCCGTTGGGAAAGCTGCTCCTGCCTATCGGAACTTTTACGGCTCTGGGCGGTTATCTGACGCTGTTGGGCACCCCTGCCCACCTCATCGCTGCTGATATTTTGCATCAGCAAACGGGCATTCAGTTGGGACTTCTCTCCATCGCCGTGGTGGGAGCGCCCACGCTGCTTTTCAGTCTGGCCTGGGTGTTGGGCGTAGGACAAAAGTTATTGCCCGACACAGGAGAACGTCCCGTGCAGGTGGGGCCTAATCTGCAAGAGCTGAGGAAAACCTACAAGATCGATGATCTGTTTTATCGCCTGCGAGTGCGGGCGGGATCTGATCTGGTGGGGAAGCGTCTGCGGGAGCTGAGATTGCGAGAGCAATGGGATGTAACCATTGTGGGAGTCGCTCATCCCGGAGGCGCGCCATTCCGCCCCTGGCCCGATCTCATTCTGGAGGAGAATGACGAAATCGTGGTGCAAGGGAAACGCGCCGATATCCTGCAGCTCGCCTCTATTCATCATTTAGAGCCCAAAGGCTCGGTCTCGCTGGTGGATCTGGCTCGTTTGGCTCCGGCCGAGATGGAGCTGGCGGAGGCGCTGATCCCGCCCTATTCCTCGCTGGTGGGGAAGACTCTGGGGGAGTTGCAATTCGGCAAGCGCTACGGGCTGACGGTGTTGGCGATCTTGCGAGAGGGCGTCGCTTCGGCGCAGCGTTTGTCCGAAAAAACCTTGCAGGCGGGTGACAGACTATTGGTGGAAGGAGCGCCCCGCCAGATTCAGGCCTTGCGCAAAGATGCAGAGATTATCATCCTCTCGCAATTGGGCGTGAAGCCCGAGGATGTAGTCAGCAAGGGTTCCAGGATCATGCTCCTGATCTTGCTCGGGGTCATCGTCCTCAGCGTTCTTCCCTGGTTTTCGCTGCCGATGGCGGCCATCGCCGGGGCGCTGGCGACGATCATCCTTGGCGCTGTGAGCCCCAAAGAGGCGTACGAGGACATAGACTGGGGCATCGTGATTTTCATTGCAGCGTTGTTGCCCCTGGGCACGGCGATGAACAACTCAGGGCTTTCTGCGACGATGGGAGATATTTTCGAGCTATTTCTTTCGGGCATGAGTCCTTATGCGCTATTGGCTGCGCTATTCACCATCAGTGTATTGCTGACTCAGTTTCTCTCCAACTCGGTGCTGGCTTTGGTGCTTACCCCAATCGCTATTTATCTTGCGCAAAGCATGAGCTTACGTCCCGAGCCTTTCGTAATTGCGGTGATGGCGGGGGTGAGCGCTTCTTTCCTCACGCCCATCACCGATGTAATCTGCCTTTCGCTACGAACGCCGGGCAAATACAGTTTTGCAGATTATCCGAAGCTGAATCTGCCGCCCGTCATCTTTATGGGATTATCGGTGGTGTTGCTGACGCCCCTGGTCTGGCCGACGAGGTGATCTGCGATAAGGCCAGCGCCTGCGCTCCCGAATGATCATCAGGAAAAGACGAACACGAAGTAGAGATCATTGACGTTGGTGCGGGTGGGGCCAGTCACCAACAGATCGCCAACGGTTTTGAGCCAGGGATAGGCGTTGTTGTCGTCCAGATGCTGCCGGACGTCGAGGCCCACGACTTCTCCCCGGGCGAAAGATGTGGCGTCAGCCACGCCCCCAGCTGCGTCGGTGGGACCGTCAGCGCCGTCGGTGGCCAGGGTGACGATGACCATGGGCCCGGCTTCGGGAATGCGGGCCAGTTCGATGGCTGCGGCCAACGCCATCTCCTGGTTGCGCCCGCCTTTGCCGCGGCCGCGCAGGGTGACGGTGGTTTCGCCGCCCAGGATGAGGCAGGCAGGTGGAGAAAGCGGGCGCTGGTGCGCGACGATCTCGCGTCCCAGCCCCACCAGAATCCGGGCGACTTCCCGGGCTTCGCCCTGCACGAAGGTGCTGGGGATTTGGGCGTGGAAGCCTCCGGCTTCAGCGGCCCGCTGCGCCGCCTCTGCTGCGATGCTGTTATCGCCAATGATCACGTTTTGCACCCGGGCGAAGATGAGATCGTCGGGCTTGGGCGTATCGGGCAGAGCGCCCGCCAGCCCCTGCTGCAACCGCTGACGCACCGCCGCGGGCAATCGTTCGTCCAGATGATATTTTTCGATGACCGCCCAGGCGTCGGCCCAGGTGGTGGGATCGGGAACGGTGGGCCCGGAGGCGATGACGTCCAGCGGACTGCCGACGACGTCGGAGAGGATGAGGCTGATGACGGTGGCGGGCGCGGCCAGCCGGGCCAGTCGCCCACCCTTCACCTGCGAGAGATGCTTGCGCACCGCGTTCATCTCATCAATGGATGCGCCGCAGGCGAGGAGCAGCTCGGTGGTGCGTTGCAGATCGGCCAGGGTGAGGCCCGGAGCGGGCAGGGTGAGAAGCGCAGAGCCGCCGCCGGAGATGAGGGTGATGATGAGATCGTCGGCGTTGGCTTTGCGGGCGATTTCCGTCATGCGGCGGGCGGCTGCCACGCCCATGGCATCCGGCGTCGGATGCCCCGCCTCGACGACGGCCAGCCCCGCCAGTGCGTCGGGCCGCTCGGGGCCATGCCCATATTTTGTGATCACAAGGCCGTCGTCGAGGCGGAGGCCCAGGCCCTGGGCGGCCTGGGCCATGGGCGTGGCAGCCTTGCCAAAGGCCAGCAAAAACACGCGCTTATAACCGCTTAATCGATAGCTTCTATCCGCTACCAGCAGGTTATCGCCCGCGCGGCGCACGACCCGCTTCATCGCCGCGGCGGGATCAACCGCATCCAGCGCTGCATCGAGGATGGGCAAAATCCGTTTGCGCCGTTGCGGATCGACGTCGAGGATATCGGGGTAAAAATGCGTCATGGCCAGCGCCGGGCGCTACGCGCCCCACTCATTACTGATTCGCCCACACCACCTCCGCCCCTTGCGGCGGCTGATAGCCGGGCCCGAATCGGAACTTGGCCTGCCAGGGTCTGTACTTGCTCTTCAGCACCTCATCGATGAGCAAATTGCCATCCTTGTCCCACACCTTGCGGGGGACAGCGGCATCCAGGCCCTCGACCGCCCAATCGAACTGCACCACCTGCCCGGGCGGCATGGTGGGGTCTTCGATATACAAAGGCGGGGGCGGCGGCTGCCGGTTGGAATACTGCGGCTTGCCCACCTCCACGCGCCAACCGGGCTTGGTTCCGTAAAACTCGAAAGTGAGAACGCCATTCTTCTTGTCGACGATGGGCTTGAGCAGCAAATACGCCCCCGACGTATTCTTGAACTTGAAATCCACCTTGGGCGTGTAAACCGTGGCGTCGATGCCGGGCGGTCCATACCAGCCCACCACATAACCGTGCGCCCAACGTTCCACGGTGGGAAATCCCCCATAGAACGACGCCCGGAAAACGGTGGTGCTCACCTGGCACACGCCGCCGCCCACGCCCACAGCCGTCCGATCTCCGGCGATGATCAGCGAATCCTCGAAGCCGTTGGCGGCTGTGATGTCACCTACGTATTTATTGAACGAAAAGACGCCGTCGGGCGGGATGACGACGCCCACGAATTTCGAGGCCGCGACCTCGATATTCTTGACGCGGGCCTTGCTGGACCCCGCGAACTTGGTCGATCCCTTCGCCACCAGCTCCTTGATGCCGAAAGAAGCCGCATCTTCAGAAGCAACCGCTGGTTTGATCTCCCGCACAGCGAGAGTCACCTGCTTCTCGCCCGCGGCGATAGCCTTCAGCACCGCGGCCACAGTCGCGTCCACATCCAGCTCATATCCCGTGGCGCTGGGAGCCAGCTCCAGCAAAGCCCCGCTCTTGGGATCATAATCGAATCGGGCGTCCAGAGGCGGCCGATAAACCTGCTCGGCCCATCCCTCGATGATGCTTCGCAGCGCTTCTTCATCCACCTCAGGCTTGAGATTGCCCACATTCTCGTCATCCGAAATCCAGACGATGAGACTGGCCAGGGTGGCCGGGTCCAGCGAAAATTGGAAATCTCCTCGGGGATCGGTGAGCAGAATAGGCTGGCTAAGAGTCTGCTCCACCGTTTGCTTGTTAGCGACGGGGATGGCGCCTGCGGGATCGATCTTCTGCACCTCCACATCCACGATGCCCCCCATACCGTTCTCCGCCCGCTGGATGGTCGTCTTCACCGTGTCATCCACGACCACCCGTTGTCCGGGCCGGGAGGAGGTCACGACCACCTGCAACTCGCTGAGGCTGATCTGAGATTCCCTGGCCGAATGATTGAGGTCGGCGGTCAACTCGCGCACCGTTTGTTCCGTCTTGCCCGGATTCACATGGATGGTTGGCTCCAGGCGATAACCGCGCCAGAAAGTCCGCCACTGATCACTCAGATTATCAAGAAAACCGCCATTGCGGCCCCGAGCGAAAGCCTGATTCAAGCTCTCGGTCACCGAAACCGTGACGCCCAACGCCTCGGGATTCAACTGCCAGACCTGATCGCCATATCGCAGGGCAATTGGCGGGGGATTATAGGCGCTCGCGGCAGCCTCCAGCGCGGCCAGCGCCTCCTCGCGCGTCATGCCGCTGAGATCAACGCCCATCACCTGCACACCCGGATAAATCCTGTCTCGGTAGATCCATTCGAACCGCATCAACAAAAACGCGAAAACCATGGCGGGAATCAATATCCACAACAAGACCATGACAACCCACGATGAATTTCGAACGCGGGAACGGGAGGAGGTTTCGCCAGGGGGAGAAGAAAGGGATTCTGTTTGCTGCATGACGTCTTTGGGAGAATACGAACAAAAGTCTGGGGGAATTGTGGGAGCAGTCGGCGCGAGCAACAGCGCACCGGTACGGATGAAAATGACTCGAGCGGCCAAGGCGGCGCGGGGAGACAATCCCGTAATGCGTGATTCGTGATGCGTGACGACCTCACGCATTACACATTACGCATCACGCCGTTGCAGACTCGCTCGACGTTGGCTTTGCCAACCGTCAGCAACCAGCGACCATGTTATTTTTAAAACAGTCGCCATGAGCGATAGCTCACCACATAACGAACGAAAATGGAACGCAGAAACCTCTGATGCACACAGATTTTCGCAGATTGTTTTGATTTTATCTGTTTTTATCTGCGTAGATCAGCTTTTTCTGCGTCATCTGCGTTCTATTTACGGAACAGTCTAACATAATGACAAACGGTGGGCAAGGGAGTTTCGTTTCAGAAAGATGTGAGTAATGTGAGAAAAATCCTCCGCAGATGTGATAAACTTGTATCGACATCAATCCTCTGCTCATCCACGCGAGATCAGCGATATGAAGATCGTCACCTACAACATCCGCAACTGGCGAAACGCGGATCACCAATCCAATCTCCAACAGGTTTTAGAAACCCTGCGCGCAGCCGACGCCGACCTGATCGGGCTGAACGAAGCGCTCCATCCTCACCCCTCGCCCGAAAAAGGGCTCGCGGCGCTCGATTACCTGGCCAGAGAGCTGGGCATGGACGCGGTTTTTGGGCCAGCTTTTCAGCCTCGCAACGCCTTTCACTTGCCCCAAACCATGTCAGGAAACGCCCTGCTGAGCCGTTGGCCCATCCTGGCGTCGGCCGCCCACCACCTGACGCCCGTGCTCAAAAACCAGCGCGGCCTTCTGGAGGCCCGCGTCCTCCTGCCCGACAACACCCCCCTGACGATTTACGTCACGCATCTCGAACCGAAGGATGAAGACGCCCGGATGCAGCAAGCGCAAGCCGTCCTGGCGTGGACCATACGGGATCGCGGCAAGCCGCACATCCTCATGGGCGATCTGAACACCTACAACCCCGCCGATTTCCCCACAGAAGAGGCGCTGGTCGACTTCCGGGCCAGGGCGGAAAAACGCGGTTTCACATTCTTCCGGGCGCAGGTCATCCCCAAACTGTTGAAAAGCGGCTATGTGGACGCCTGCGAGACCGCCCCTCGGGCCACGTGGGATACGGAAGATGAGCTGTGGGCGCGCCTGGACTACATTCTCCTCTCCCGGGCGCTGGCCCCGCAATTGCGCCGTTGCCAGACGATTGACGCAGCCGCGGCCCGAAGGGCCTCAGACCATCTGCCCGTTATGGCGACGCTCTCATCTGGCTGAACCCGGAAAGATCGCCAGATGGCCATTTGAAAGCGCCCTGTTTGCAGCATCGCCGCGATTGCGTTTGCCGGCGTGTGGACATATACTTTACGGTTGGAAGACAACGCCATTGCGCTTGTTCATTTCCTATCGATGCACCGTCAACTTAAACATTTGGTGACTTATGACATCTCGACATCTAAAAAAATACGCCACGCTATTCAGCATCTCATTGGCGCTGCTCCTGGTCATCACATTACTGGGCGGTTGCGGCAATAAAAAAGTCGAGCCCACCGCCACCCCCACCAAAACGCCCGCGCCGCCAACGTGGACGCCAACGC
>JALXAF010000126.1 GCA_026992375.1 Anaerolineae bacterium | reverse complement strand
CCCTTCAGGCTCAGCGTCTTGGTGATCGCCGCAGTCAGGGTCGTCTTGCCATGGTCGATGTGACCAATGGTGCCCACGTTCACGTGGGGCTTCTTTCGCTCGTAATGCTGCTTTGCCATGAGTTTTGTTTCTCCTTGCTATAATAACGAAGCAGGGTGTTGTGTTGATTGCTTGAAAAAGGCCAAAGACGAAAAAATCGCTTTGCGATAATCTGACGTTTGACACACAGGCGATGATCGCCCAAAGTTGTAAAAAGCTGACGAGATGAGTTAAATCAAGCCGAAATTTGACGCATAAAAGAGGAGCACGAAACCATTGTCTTCCTGGTTTCGCGATCCTCATCAATACCAGGTCTGCAATTCCCCCGACGCCAGCTTATCGTCGGAGGCGTGCGAGTTGTACAGGGTCAGAATGATCCCACCCGCAACCTTGCTATTTTAGCAGAATTGAGAGGATACGACAAAATCGAGGAGGCGAAAAGTCTCTCTAGATTTTCAAAATCGACTTGCTCACGCTCTCGGGCACCGGAGCGTAATGATCGAATTCCATGCTAAAGGTGCCGCGGCCCTGGGTCACAGAGCGCAGACGGGTGGCGTAACCGAACATCTCGGCCAGAGGCACCATGGCCCGCACCGACTGCATACCATGGGAATGGGGCTCCAGGCCCTCGATCTGGCCGCGGCGGCTGTTGATGTCGCCGATGACGTCGCCCAGGAACTCCTCGGGCGTCAAAATCTCGACCTTCATCACCGGCTCCAGCAGGATGGGCCGGGCCCGGGGGATGCCGTCGCGCACGGCCAGCGAACCGGCAATGCGGAAGGCCATCTCCGAGGAGTCCACCTCGTGGTAGGAGCCATCGTAAAGGGTGGCCTTCACATCCACGATGGGATAACCGGCGATGACGCCGCCTTCCAGCGCGTCCTTGATGCCCTCCTGCACCGGGCGAATGTATTCTCGGGGGATGACTCCGCCTACGGTGGCGTCCTCGAACTCGAAGCCGCTGCCGGGATCCAGGGGCTCGAAGCGCACCTTGACATGCCCGAACTGGCCGCGGCCGCCGCTCTGGCGCACGAAACGCCCTTCGGCATCCACGGGCCGGGTGATGGTCTCGCGATAGGCCACCTGCGGGCGGCCCACATTGGCGTGCACCTTGAACTCGCGGATCATGCGATCCACCAGCACTTCCAGGTGCAGCTCGCCCATGCCCGAGATGATGGTCTGCCCAGTCTGCTCATCCACCCGCACCCGGAAGGTGGGATCTTCGTCAGCCAGACGACGCAGGGCCTCGGCCAACTTGTCCTGATCCGCCTTGGACTTGGGCTCGATGGCTACGCTGATAACCGGCTCGGGGAAGCTGATGGACTCCAGCACGATGGGGTGGTTGGGGTCGCTGAGGGTTTCGCCGGTGAAGGATTGCTTGAGACCGATGATGGCGGCGATGTCGCCCGCGCCGATCTCTTTCACTTCCTCGCGCTTCTCCGCGTAAATCCGCATCAGACGCCCGATGCGCTCCCGCTTGCCCTTGGTCACGTTGAGCAGGGTCTTGCCGCTCTGCACGATGCCCGAGTACACGCGGATGTAGGCCAGCCGCCCCACGTAGGGGTCCGTGACGATCTTGAACACCAGTGCGGTGGTGGGCTCATCGAAAGAGGGGCTGCGAGTGACGATCTCATCGGTGTTGGGATCGATGCCCGTGATGGCTGGGCGATCCAACGGCGAGGGCAAATACTCGATGACCGCGTCCAGCAGAGGCTGCACGCCTTTGTTCTTGAGCGCGGTGCCAGCCAATACAGGCACCAGGTCGTTCCGAAGCACAGCGCCTCGCAAAGCCTGCTTCAGCTCGGCGGGGCTGATAGGCTCGCCTTCCAGATATTTGATGGTGAGATCATCATCGGTTTCGGCGATGGCCTCCAGCAGATGCTCATGCCCCATCTCGGCCGCTTCCACCAGCTCGGCGGGGATGTCGATCTGCTCGGGCTTCGCGCCCAGCTCATCAGTGTAGACCCAGGCGGTCATTTCGATGAGATCGACCACGCCCCGAAAATCAGCTTCGGAGCCAATGGGCAACTGGATGGGCAGAGGGTTCGCGCCCAGTCGATCACGGATCATCTGCACCGTGCGGTCGAAATCCGCGCCCGTGCGATCCATCTTGTTGACAAAGCAGATGCGAGGCACGCTGTAACGATCGGCCTGACGCCACACCGTTTCCGATTGGGGCTCAACGCCCGCGACAGCAT
>JALXAF010000125.1 GCA_026992375.1 Anaerolineae bacterium | reverse complement strand
TTTCCCGCCGGGGATCGTCCCTACGTTGTGTTGGGCCTCTATCCCCCTGAGGCTATCCGCACCCAGGATGACCTGCCGTCACCTTTCCGCACCGGCAAGACGCTCCAACCCGAGTATCACCACTTCGTCATGCTCACCGAGATGCGTCCGCCGGACGACGGCTCTCTGCCCGATGAGATGATCCTGATCATCCAAACCGCGCCCAACGCCCCCGGCTGGCAATGCCCGCTGACGATCGGGGGGTAAAGAAGAAAAAGTTGCATGACGTCGCAAGTTGCGCGACAATGGAGCCATGATGGCTACGCAATCGTTGAAAGATGTTGTCAGACAGAAAGCGCGTTTTGATGAATTCCTGGATCGTCTCCGGGCAGGGACGCAGGAAGAAGTGCAACGCGCCCTGGATGCGCGGGAGCCTGCCGAACCAGAGGCGATTATGGCCAGCAGGTAGGTGCAGCAACTGCGAGAGCGCGTGCGCGCAAAGCTTGGGAAATAGGTGACAGTCACTTCGCTTGCGCCCCAAACGGATTTTCCCGCCAGGCCGTTGTATTTCTGAGGCGTGAAGTGACTGTCACCTGCTTTCATCCGCCATACTGCCAGGGCGTGTCATGCAGGGCCAGGGGTTTGGCCTCGGCGTCGCGCACGCCCGCTTCCACCACTTCGCCCACGAACACGGAATGATCGCCGCTGTGGAAGCTGTGCCGCACCCGCACCTCGAACCAGGCGGGCGCATCCGCGAAGATGGGCGAGCCTGTGGCCGGGCCCGGTTCGAAGGCGTAGCCGTTGATGGTGTCGCCGCGAGTCTCCGCGGGCTTGAAGAAGGTCTGCACCATCTCTTGCTGCTCGACCGACACCAGGTTGACGGAGAAGGCCCCGGCTTTCTGCACCGCTTCGTGCAGGCGGCCATCGACGCGGATGGCGGCCATGACCAGCGGGGGCTCGAAAGAGGCCTGGGTCAGCCAGGTGATGCCATTGGCCACCGCGTCCTCGCCTTCGCCAGCGCCGACGATGTAAACGCCGTGCACCAACATGCGCAATGCGATCTTCTTTGCTTCTTTATCCATCTTGTTTTCCTCCAGTTGTGTGGGATTTCAGGTTTGCAGAGCGCTCATTTTACGTCAGGCCCGGAACGAAGACAAAAATGGGGGAGATATCCTGCAAGCGGGAGAGTCGGTTTGCAAGAATTTGGATGACATTTTACAATGAGATAACGTAACGCGTCATAGCAGCCTGTACGGAAGACGGCGGCTCGAAAGACGACGGGACAACGTCTTCGATCCCTGGTCTCCGGTCGTTGTTCCCGTATGGCGAGCTGGCCGCCCGCGTTGCCCGTTCTCGCATCATTCTCCATCATCATTCAGAAGAGCGTGTTCCCATGGCTAAACCTGTCATTCTCCATCCTCCCCGCAACAATCCTCCTCCCATCTCCCTCATCACTGACTTCGGGCTTTCAGATGGCTATGTCGGGGCCATGAAGGGCGTGATCATCGACATCCTGCCCTGGGTGCAGGTGCTAGACATCACCCACGACATCCGGCCGCAGGATATCCGCCAGGCCGCGTTCGTGCTCTACACTGCGGCGCCTCATTTCCCTGAATGCACCGTGCATCTGGTGGTGGTGGATCCGGGCGTGGGCACGGATCGTCGTCCGATTGCCGTCTACACCGATTCTGCGGTGTTCGTCGGGCCTGATAACGGCGTTTTCACTTGGATTTACAAGACGCAGACCGTGCGTGAGATCAGAGAGCTGACAAATCCTTACTACATGCGCTCTAAAGTCAGCCCCACCTTCCATGGTCGCGATCTGTTCGCCCCTATGGCCGCGCACATCGCAGCGGGCGTGCCGCCCGCGAGCATTGGGCCGGCCGTGGGCGCGCCCGTCACCTTCGATATCCCCGAACCCAAAGTGCAATACGATGGCAGCATCAAGGGACACGCGATCCACACCGATTTCTTCGGCAATATCATCACCAACATCACCGAAGAGATGCTGGCCGCCAGCCCCAACTGGACCTTCGAGATCTCGGGGCTGGAGGTGCGCACTTTCCGCAAGGCCTACGCCTACGCCCGCGAAGGCCAGATTTTTGCGCTCATCGGCAGCCAGGGCTTCCTCGAGATCGCCATCCGCAACGGCAACGCTGCCCAGCGTTTGGACGTCGAGCGCTGTGCGCCGGTTACCGCCCGCCCGGCATCGTGAAATCGTCATCCAATCGTCAGGCGCAGCAGGTCGAGGTATGATAAACTGGTGTCGTGACGCATCTCGGTTTGCCTGCTTCGTGAATAGAACGCAGATGACACAGAAAAAGTTGATCTACGCAGATAAAAACAGATGAAATCAAAATAATCTGTGAGAATCTACGAGCACCAGATGCGTCTGCGTTCCATTTCTCCTCATTTTCAATGAAGATTTCCGGCATGGTTCATTCTCATTCAAAACGATTTTTACGATTTCTTCGTCAAGCGTCATACGTCAAACGTCAAAAAGAGCCTCTGCGCCAAGCTTTGATGTTTGACGCTTTACGTTACGCACTTTGCCAGGCGTTGACTCCATGAAATTGTAAAGATGCAGGAAGGACGATCTGAGCCATGCCAGATTCCCCCATGGCGTGATACGCGTTTCCGATTCCGTTTTGAGCGGTTTCGACGGCGTATCACGTTTTTTCTTGCATTCAGGATTACCTTATGAGTGATTATTTTGTCATTCAGGGCGGACGTCCTTTGCAGGGCGAGGTGCATGTGACCGGCAACAAAAACGCGGCGTTGCCCATGCTGGCCGCTGTGCTGCTCACCGATGAGCCGGTCACGCTGCACAATGTGCCCCGCATCGGCGATGTCGCCACCATGCTGGCGCTGCTGAAAAGCCTGGGCGTCGAACAGCTTTCCAATGGCGGCTCCTCTCTCACATTGCAGGCCAAAAACATCCATTCTCGCCAGCTTGATGGCGCACTGGCCACCCGTATCCGGGCCTCCATCCTGCTGGCCGGGCCCATGCTGGCCCGCGAAGGTGGCATCATCCTGCCTCCGCCCGGCGGCGATGTCATCGGCCGCCGACGTATCGACACCCATCTGCTGGCCTTCGAGGCGATGGGGGCCAAGGTCGAGGTGGACCCTGTTCGTCATCTCATCGAAATCGAATCTCCGAGCGGCTTGCACGCCCGGGATATCTTTCTGGACGAGGCCAGCGTCACCGCCACCGAGAACGCGCTGATGGCCGCGGCCCTGACGCCGGGCGTCACCGTCCTGCGAAACGCCGCGTCGGAGCCCCATATCCAGAACCTGTGCCGCATGCTCGAAGGCATGGGCGCAAAAATCGATGGCGTCGGCGCCAATACGCTGACCATCCAGGGGGCTGAGCGCCTTCATGGCGGTGAGTTCACCATCGGCCCCGATTTGCTGGAGGTGGGCTCATTCCTGGGCCTGGGCGCGGTGACGCCGGGCGAATTGCGCATCAAGGACGTGCGGCCCGACGAACTACGCATGGTTCTGCACGTCTTCCGCCATCGTCTGGGCGTGAACTGCTGGCTGGAGGATTCAGATCTGGTGGTGGGCGCTGAGCAGGCGTTGGAGGTCGAGATGGACGTGGGCGGCGCAGTGCCCAAAATCGATGACGGCCCCTGGCCCCACTTCCCCCCCGATCTCCTCTCCATCGCGCTGGTGGTGGCCACCCAGGCCGATGGCACGGTGTTGGTGCACGAGAAGATGTTCGAGAGCCGTCTTTTCTTCGTGGATAAGCTCATCAACATGGGCGCCCGCATCATCCTCTGCGATCCACATCGGGCGGTGGTGGTGGGCCCCTCCCAGCTCTACGGCCAGACCATGTCCAGCCCCGACATTCGCGCGGGCATGGCTTTGGTCATTGCTGCGCTGGCCGCGCAAGGCGAGAGCGTCATCGCCAACGTCGCCCAGATCGACCGCGGCTACGAGGGGCTGGAGCGTAAATTGAAGGCCCTGGGCGCGGGCATCGAGCGCACCTCATCGCCCAAGAGCCTGGTTATTTAGCTTGTGGCTGCAGCCATAAACGTCTTAGGCTGAGATAAAAACCGATGGCGAGGAAGACGATGCCCACATAGGACATCATCTGATTCTGCAATATCTGCAAGATCACCCCCAGAAAGATCATGCCAGAGGGAACGCCCATCTCGGTATTGGCGGCCCGGCCCAAATCGAAAAGCGATAGGCTCAATCCGGTCACCGCCAGCGCCTCGATGCCAATGACGAAGATCTGTGCGTCAGGATTTTTCAAGAGGTATTGAATCGCAGCGCTTACTGCCAGCAACAACGCCGCTATCGCCCATTTGACATAGCCTGTCGCCTGATAAAGACAGATTAACGAAAATGCAAAACCGATCTTTGCTAGAGCCCAGAGGAATAAAATAGCTGATTGGATGATTTCCGGCATCTTCATATCGGGCGCTGCGATGTTCAACGAAATAAAAAATACCAGCGCCAGAGCATAAATAAATCCCATGGCCAGACTGATATTCAACCAGCGTACGCAGCGCAATGCGTGCTCTTCTCGAATCGGGACCTTCTTGGGCCCATTTTTCACGCTATTTTTCACCATGATTTCCTCAGATGACATACGGGCGCTCCACCAGCCGATAGAGCGCCCGTATCGCTGAATGGCGTTAGAGGAGACGTCAAACCTTCGTGGCTTGATTGAAGAGATCTCGTTCGACTTCGTCGATATGATCCAGTTTACCCTCGTTCTCCAGTTTTTCCAAGCGAGCGATGTACATATCTTCTGAGTTCATGCGCAGCAAATCGCCAGGTTTCACGCCGATGTTTTTGGCGCCGCGGCGCAGCGCCCAGAAGAAAACCCACAGCCAGAATGCCGCCCACAGGAACCAGATGATGGACTGGATTGCCTTGCTACCTGGCGCAACGAGGGCCGGGAAGAAGGTTGTTGGCGTGTAAGGCATGGTCGCCATCAGGCCATCCCAGAAATCGCGTGCCAGTGTGTAGGGCAGGTAGCCAACATAGAAGAATGGCCAAATCAGCAATCCTGTGACATACAACAGGCCCGTGCGGCCATAATTGCGGAATTCACAACCCAACATCAGCACCGTGCCAAAGCCCAGCAGAAAGCCGCCGAAGAGATCCATGGGCAGCGTGGTCTGCACGCGGATGCTATGAGAGCTGATGCCCACCGTATGGAATTCGGGCCCGACATAGTTGGCGGCGAACGCCTCACTGGCCCAATGATGCCCTTCCATGATGTTGAAGAAGGCAAATCCAATGGCCATTACTGTGGCCACAATGGCGATGTGCAGAGCCAGCGCGCCCAACGGTTGATACGAAAGCATTACCGTGCGCAGGGAATAGGGCATTCCCCAGCGGTTGGCGCCGACATCCTCGCCTTTCTCCATCTCGCGGCCCAGCTCGAAGTTGATGATGCCGCATTCCGTGCCGAAGCCCGTCTTGGCCACGGCCGCGCCGAGCAAGGCGCCAACGACGACCAACATGATGATGTTGCCCAGATGCCCGCCGGTCAACATGCCTCCAGCGATCTTCGTCTTGGCCAGGGTTTCCGCCCATCCCATCTTGATGGCGTAATCATTCCCGGCAAATGCCATGTAGATGACTACAAGCAGGATGACGCCCAGAACCACATAGAGAATCATGGAAAGCATGGTGGGTTTGCTGCTGTCTCCCAGAGTCAAACCATCGGCCCATCCCCGTTTTTTCGCCTCGGCCACATACCATTTGGTTTCCTGACTCTTGAAATACTGGGCAAGATTGAGTTTCCGTAACAAGATGAATGCGATCAGTGCGCCGACCGTGGCCATGAACATGACGACCCAACTCTTGATATTCATGGCCGCCCAGCCACCCAATAGATGGTGTAACGTGCAACCGCCTGCTACGCGAGTTCCCCAGGCAAAGAAAAATGCGCCAAATGCCGTGGCGATGAGCGTGCCCTTGGGATAACGCACCCAGCTACGCATTTCTCCCTCGAGCCAGGCCATCACCAGCGCGGCAATTAACGCTCCGATGATCACCCACTGAATAGCGGGCTGGTAGTCCGGCTTGGTGGCAATGAGCGAATGTCCGAACAGAGTGCTTTCCACGCCCGCCAACATCCGGGCCATGCCGCTGGTTACGCCCACGAACTTGTGTTTTGGGTGTCCCAGGGGCAGCAACGTGTAGTTGATAACCTCAGCTGTTGCGGTCATCAACCCCGCCGTCCACCATGGCCATTGTTTTTTGATCCAGGAAGCGTTGTTGCGGTTTTCGAAGACAGCCATAATAATACCTCCTTGTTGGGAAAAAGAATGTGAGATGTAATCTGATTTACTATAGCAAATTCGGGCATGGTTATCCATAGCGAATTTTTTATATGTGTCATAATAAAAAGTTATACTACCTTTCATTCAGTGTGCTTGTTATTTGGCCTCAGTTGGTTATGCGCATTACAATAGAGTCGCACGATTCACCTCTCTCCTTCGGGGCGAAATGTTCCTTCCATTCTTCTTCTCCCCAGTCGCTTTACTTCTTTCCGTCTGGTCTGGTCCTTTTTGATTCTTTCTCATGTTTAGCCTGCATCAGGTAGAGATTTTTCAGACCGTTGCTGCTGAAGGCAGCATCAGCCGCGCTTCCGAAGCGCTTTATCTATCCCAGCCCGCGGTGAGCCAGCATATCCGGGCGTTGGAAAGGGATATCGGGGTGCAGTTGCTGGTTCGAGGCAGACGCGGCGTCACATTGACGCCTGCTGGCGAAGTATTCTTGAAGTATTCCCGGCAACTGCTGCGCTTGTCTCGCGAAGCTCGCGAATCCACCGTTCTCGCGGCCCAAAATGGGCGGCGACGGCGATATTTGCATATCGGCGCAACGCCCGGCATCGGCGCTTGTCTCATGCCTCATTGGATGAACGATTTTTATTCATTCAACCCTCAGATCACCCTGGCGCTAAAAGTGCTTTCGACCTCTGAGCTGGTGCGCCGGTTATCGGGGCCCGATATTGCTTTTGCCATGGTTGGGGATGTTATCAGCCGGTCTTCCGTAGTGGAGGTCGCTCATCTTTGGGATGAAGAGGCTGTGATCGTTGTGGGGCGAGGACATCAACTCTGGGATAAGTCGACCGTCAGTGCTGAAGAGCTGGCCCAGCATTCCTTTGTCATGCGAGAAAACAATTCATTAGCCCATGCCTGGGAATTGCAAACCCTGGCCGAATTTGGGGTCAATCCCCGAACCGTGGCCGAGTTCAATACGACGGCGGCCATCAAACAGGCGGTTGGCTCCGGCATGGGCCTCGCATTGTTACCCTGTTTTGCTATCAAAAATGAGCTGGAATCGGGAAGGTTGAAGTGTGTGCGATTGGCGGAGGGCGTCCTGCGTCGGCCTATTCACCTGCTATGGACGCCGACAAGTTTGCAACTGCCTGGCGCCGAGGCGTTTGTGCAGTTTTTGGCCCGCAATCTGGATAAGCTGCCCGTGTACCCCGTCGAGTTGGCGGAATCCCGTGCGCTGCGCTCTCTTACAAACTCGCTCGGTTCTCGCGTTCCCTGATGCGCGCTATGACGTCCCGCCGCCATCATCCAATTCTCCTCCTGATTCTGCTGGTTTATCTGGCGCTGGGCGCAGGATACGCCCTGCTGACGCCCCTGTGGCAAGCGCCCGATGAACCCGCACATTTCAATAACATTGCCCATATCGCCGCCACCGGACGGTTGCCCGTGCTGCG
>JALXAF010000124.1 GCA_026992375.1 Anaerolineae bacterium | reverse complement strand
CCACGCCCGAAAACCTGGCCTACGTCATCTACACCTCCGGCTCCACGGGGCGTCCCAAAGGCGTGATGGTGCATCACCGGGGCGTGGTCAACTATCTCACCTGGTGTCAGCAGCGTTACCCGGTGCATGAGGGCAATGGATCGCCCGTGCATTCCTCTCTCTCCTTCGATCTCACCGTGACCAGCCTTTTCAGCCCCCTGGTCAGCGGTGGCAGCGTCCGTCTCATCCCTGAGGACGCGGGCATCGAAGGGCTCACCCGGGCCCTGCGGGAGGAGGGCGATTACAGCCTGGTCAAAATCACGCCCGCACATCTGGAGCTGATCAGCCAGGCGCTCACGCCCGAGGAGGCGGCCCGGGCCACCCGCGCTTTTATCATCGGCGGCGAGGCTTTGTTTGGCGAGCATATTGCCTTCTGGCAGCGTCATGCGCCTCGCACGGCGCTCATCAACGAATACGGCCCCACCGAGACCGTGGTGGGCTGTGCGGTCTACCAGGCCCCGCCCAACCAGGACTTCCCCGGCCCGGTGCCCATTGGCAAGCCCATCATCAACACCCGTCTCTACGTGCTGGATCAGCATCTCAACCCCGTGCCCATCGGCGTGCCGGGCGAGCTTTACATCGGCGGCGCCGGCGTTGCTCGCGGTTATCTCAATCGCCCCGATCTCACCGCCGGGCGATTTCTGCCCGATCCCTTTATCCAGGCGGATGACGCATCCGCCCCTGGGAGCAGTGCCTCCGAGCCGAATTCGCAATCCGGCGTTGCTGAACTCCTTCCTCCGCCGCGCAGGGGCGGGCCAGGGAGGGGGCGCATGTACAAAACTGGCGATCTGGTGCGCTGGCTGCCCGACGGCAATCTGGAATACCTGGGCCGCACCGATTATCAGGTCAAGATTCGCGGCTATCGTATCGAATTGGGCGAGATCGAAGCCGTGCTCAGCCAGCATCCCGGCGTGAAAGAGGCCGTGGCCATCGCCCGGCCCGACGCCTCCGGCGCCAATCGTCTCATCGGTTACGTGGCGTCCGCCGCCCGCGAGCTCACCGTGGACGATCTGCGAGCTTACATGCGCGACTTGCTCCCCGACTACATGGTTCCCTCCGTATTCGTCATTCTGGAGGCGATGCCCCTGAACGCCCACGGCAAGATCGACCGTCGGGCTTTGCCCGAGCCTGAATTCGCCCGGGCGGATTTGGCCCGGGCCTTCGTCGCCCCCCGCACGCCCGCGGAGGAGGCCATTGCAGCCATCTTCGCCCGGTTGCTGGGAGTGGATCAGGTCGGCGCGGACGATGATTTCTTCGAGCTGGGCGGGCATTCCCTGCTGGCCACGCAGGTTATCTCCCGCATTCGCGACGACCTGGGCGCGGATTTGCCTTTGCGCATCATCTTCGAGCAGCCCACTGTGGCGGGATTGGCCGGGGCGGTGGAGACGGAACTGGCCCGCGAAGATCGCCTGGATATCCCGCCCATCCTGCCTGCGCCTCGCAAGGGCGATATTCCCCTCTCCTTCGCCCAACAGCGCCTCTGGTTCCTGGATCAACTCGAACCGGGCCAGGCTTTCTACAATATGCCGCTGGCCGTGCGTTTGCGCGGGCCTCTGGACGTCCGCGGCCTGGCTTACAGCCTCCGCAGCATCCTCCAGCGCCACGAAGTCCTGCGCACCATTTATCGCCAGGCGGATGGACAGCCTTTCCAGCTCATTCTCGACGATTTCGATTTCGATCTGACAGTGGAGGACCTCAGTCGCCTGTCTGGCGAGGAGCGGGAGCGCGAGACCCGGCGCCGTGCGGCCGAAGAAGCATCGGCCCCCTTCGACCTGGCCCGGGACCTGATGCTGCGGGCGAAACTGTTGCGTCTGGATGACGAGGATCACATTCTGCTGGTGACGATGCACCACATCGCCTCCGACGGCTGGTCCATGGGCATCCTGGTGCGGGAGCTCACCCTTCTCTACGACGCCTACCGCCGCCAGCAGCCCGCGCCGCTGCCGCCCCTGCCCATTCAGTATGCCGATTTTGCCATCTGGCAGCGCAACTGGCTCCGGGGCGATGTGCTGGAGCGGGAGCTGGCTTACTGGCGGGAGCAACTGACCGGCGCGCCGCCCCTGCTGGAGCTGCCCACCGACCGCCCCCGCCCGCCCGTCCAGACCTACCACGGCGCGGCTGTGTACTTCAACCTGCCCGATGATTTCCTGCCACGGCTGGAAACGTTGGCCCAGGCTGAGAACGCAACGCCCTTTATGGCGCTGCTGGCC
>JALXAF010000123.1 GCA_026992375.1 Anaerolineae bacterium | reverse complement strand
GATTTTCAAAACATCTTCGAGAATAAAAAAACGCCCCCGGTTTATTGATCCCGGAGGCGCAGGGCGGCTCGCACGCCGGAGAAAAGATCAATGGGATTAGTGAACAGGTGCAGGCTGGGTGAAGCTATGCACCTGGAAGATGTAGACCTTTGTTTGAGGATCGAGGTAGATGTCGGGGCTGGCGCCCGCTTTCAACGCCACATGGCCCAGGAATTCCCGGGGCTCGGGAATCTGCTCCCACACCTGGGGCAGCAGCAATCCCCGTCGCCAGCCTCGCTCCACCATGACGCCATCCACGCCCGGTCGAATTTTGCCGAGCAGATCGGCGATGGATGCGTAGGGGACTTCCTGTAAGGGCGATAGGATGGATATCTCCACCTCAGTGCGATCCAGTTCATCCGGGCGCAGCACGGGGAAGCGAGGATCATGGCGGGCCGCGGCGATGGCGTTCTTGGCTACATCCCAGGCCATGGGCAGCCGCGGCTCCACCGAGCCGATGCAACCATGCAGTCTGCCGTCTGTGTGCAGGGTGACAAAGGTGGCGGCGGGCTGGCGCAGGGGCTCTGGCAGAGGATTCAAATCGGGGTGCCAGTGATGATCGCCCTCGACGATGGTCTTATGCAACGCCGTACGGGCGATGTCAAACAGCAGATCGACATCTGTCTGGGTCAAACTATAGGGCAGGGAGGAATCGCGAACGGTTTTCATAGCTCATTCCTCCGTATAAGCGATGGCGGCATAACCAACCACCTGGCGCTTGTCGCCCGCGGTGTCGCCGGAATTGCGGTAATCCAGCAGGTGGGGCGTCCATCCCTGGGCCTCGGCGATGAGCATCAGCGTGGCGATGGGATAGCGTCCGCAGGCTTCGCCGCGAATGACCGCCGCCAGATCGCCGCGCAGCACGGCCTCGATGAAATCCGTGTCCAGGCGTCGCGCTGTGGCGTAAGGATGATAATGACTCAGGTCAGAACTGACCACGATGCGGGATTTGGGATCGCCGGCGATGAGGGGATGAAGCGCTCGGGCCACGCAATCGATATCGGGTTGTCCGAGGAGCATGGGAACGACCGTGAAGGCTCCGGACGCTATCACTTGCAGGAAGGGCAGCTCGACTTCCAGGCTATGTTCAGGGATGTGTGCGTCGTTCTGGATGCTGAGGCACGAACTGGATTCCGCTAGCGCTTCCACCCGCCCAACGTCCACTGTGATGCGACCAAGCGGGGTCTCCAACGCGTGGAAGCGCCCCAACGCCGCCGCGTTCACGGGGACGTAGTGCGCCGGGCCCATGAGATAGACTGTGGCGTCATCGGGCAACGGAGCCAGCGCGCGGAAGCTGTATCCGGCGATGGGGCCCGAGTAAATGTATCCGGCATGGGGCGCAATGACCGCCCGCACCTGGCCGTGCAATCGCGGCAGCCGGGCCTCTTCGAGATAAGATTTGACCGCCCTTTCGAGCTGAACAGGACTGGCGGGGTAGAAAGCGCCCGCCACCGCGGGATGGCGAACGCCACCCACAGAAGCGGTTGGCACGCGATAAGGATCGAACCAGGGCATGATGACCTCCTTACGGAATCACCAACACAGGGATTCTCGTTTGGTTGAGGATTTGCTGGCTAACGCTGCCCAGGAACATCTCGGTGACATCCTTGGGGTTACGATGTCCTACGAGAATCAGGTCCGCCCCCACGCGATCGGCCTCTTCTAGAACGACCTGCGCGGGAGGGCCTACGATGGCCTCGCCCGTCACCTGCAGGCCCACGTCTTCCAAAAATTCGCGGGCATCCTGCACTACATGTTGAGCCACCTCCCGATAGCTTTTCACCAGTTCTTCATAGCCTTCCTGGGTGGCGTACTGCTCGGGCGGCTCGTAAACATGGACGATGTGAACGACAACGCCTTCTTTTTTCCCAAAGTGCATGGCATAAAGCAAGATGCGCTCTGTGATGGCGGAGCCATCGATGGCGCAAAGAATTTTGTTGAACATGGGACCTCCTCCTCTATTTGGGGCCTCATGGAGATGGAGATTTTGAGCGAGATTATAATTATGCAGCTTGCATGTCCGACTATAAATGCTGAAGCGACATGCCAAGACCGTGAAACGTCAAGCGTCAAACGTCACTATCCTGTAACGACGTCATGTCTCACTGCAGGGCGCTACTCCGCCGACAGTCATCTGACGTTTTACGCATGACGTGGGTTGAAATAAGTGGCTGGTGCTGCTTCACCAGGCTTCTTCTCGCCGTGACCTGT
>JALXAF010000122.1 GCA_026992375.1 Anaerolineae bacterium | reverse complement strand
CCCGGCCTCCTTTTCGCCCCCCGCCCCGTCTCTCCCCCGACACTCGCTGCACTCGTGTTCGGGGGAGGGACACGCCCATCTGCTGCGCGTATTGGCAAAGCGAAGGGCTCCTCCCCCTGCAAGACGTCAGCCGAAGCGGAGAGAAGCCGGGAGAGGGGCTTATTGCCGGGGCGAATTTGAAATTGTCAGACCTCTTTTTGCGATAACTATCCCAGGCTGAAGGCCGCGGTTCATTTCATATCCGCGGCCCTGGGCGCGTCCTCCGCCAGGGTCTCGGCGCTGAGCCACACAATGCCCAGCCAGAAGAGATCAGCCAGCAGCAGGTGAATCACTTGCATGATCACCGGCGCATGGAGCCAGTTGTTCACATATCCGGCCAGCCAGGTGAGCAGGATGATGACGATCAGGGTGGCGGCGGCTTTGGCAATACGATGAGAGGGACGGGCCTTCGTCGAATAGCGGGCGAGGAAAATCCAGTAAAGCCCCACGATGATAGAGGTGAGGGGATGATAGATGCGAATGGCGAGGATGCCCGCCACCACGGGCGATTGCTCGGGCGTGAGTCCAATTTGCAAGAAAAGGCTATCGCCCAGAGCGATGATGGCGCCCGTGACCACCAACACCAGCCCCAGCACAATGCCCACGCCGTACAGCCATCCCAGTCCCCGCTGTCCTCTGAAGGAAAAGGGCTTGCCATCCGTCGCCCAGTAGGCGGTGAGAAAGATGGAGCCCAGAAGCAGCAGGGTGTTGGTGAGATGCACGCCCATGATGTAGACCCGGGCCATGGAATCATCCGCTTCCACCCAGCCAAACAGCACCAGGGCCGCGCCCACCAGTGATTCGATGAACATGAAGAGCATGGAGGCGACCGCGCCAGTGCGCACCAGGCCGCCGTCACGATAGACACGAAAGGCCCAGATGAGCATGACTATCACGGCCAGCAACGCCAGTCCGCTGCTCAGACGATGGGTGTATTCCACCCACTGGGCTGATGATTCAAGGCCGGGCACGATCTCGCCATCGCAGGTGGGCCAATGCGCGCCACAACCTGCGCCCGAGCCGGTGGCCCGCACCACCGCTCCCCACAACGAGACGAAGACGTTGAGGATGAGCGTTCCCCAGGCAAAAGCCCGGAATTTTGCTTGCGATCGCATATCAAACTCCAGATAAACAGGAGCGCGCTACGAAGCGGCGTCGGTCTATTCCTCTGCGGGAGCTTCTCCTTGCTCACGGTCTTCCACGTCCAAAATGGCGGAAAGCTCTGCCAGGGCCTGTTTCTCTGCCTCGCTCACGCGCACCGACCCGATGGTGAGGAAGCCGCCTTCTCGGGCGGCCTCTGCCACCTTGACGGCTAGTCCGTACATCCACTGGCGAATCTGGAGGGATTCCTCGGGCGTGGCCTTTTCATTCAGCAGGGCCACGGCTTTCTCGATGTCGGAACGCAGCACGGCCTTGACCTCATCGGGGGCGCCCTTGACGTTAGGCGTCACCCGCTTGAGGGTCTCCTTTTCCTGATAATCGGCCAGCAGGAAGCGCATCAACTCGGTGTTCTCGGGCCGGGCCGCAGCGCGAACGAACTCTTTGCTCATGACGGTCATCTCTTTGATGGCGCCAAACACGCTGGGACTGGCGACGATGATGTAAAGGCTGGCGGCGAGCGGGCCTGCCAGAAGCGCATCCCATTCTTCGGCTGAGAAATCGGTTTTCTTTGTCATTTTATCACCTCGCAATGACTGAAATAGAGAGTGAACAGCGTTACCATTAATCATAGATGAAAAACGAACAACTTGCTAATTTGACCGAGGAGAAAAAGCGCGTCGTTATCCGCTCCGAGACGGGCGGGGAGAACATTCTCATAACAAAAAACCGGGCGAAAAAAGCCCGGTCTTTAGCCAATGGGAGAGAATGTCAAGCAGTGGCGGCTTTCTTGCTCTGGCTCTTCTTCTTGTCGCGCTGGAACCAGCCGAAGACGCCTTCATGATTCTGCCACGAAACCAGTAGCGGCGTAGCGATGAAGATGGAGGAGTAGGTGCCGCTGAGCATGCCGATGAACATGGTGGCGATAAACTGGCGGATGGTGACGCCGCCAAAAAGCAACAGGGCGATCATCACGAACATGGCGTTGATCTGCGTGGCGACGGACCGTTGCACGGTCTCTAGCAGCGAGCGATTGGCGATGACCTCGAAGGATTCGCCCTTGCGGCGGCGGCTGTTCTCGCGGATGCGATCGAACACCACGATGGTATCCTGCACCGAGAAGCCGATAACGGTCAGCAAGGCCGTGAGGAACAACGCGTCCACTTCCCATCCCGAAATGAAGCCCATCAGAGAGAAAAAGGCCGAGGCCACCAGCACATCGTGGATCATGGCCACAATGGCCGAGACGCCGTAACGCACCGGATGATCCACCTGACGGAACGCCCAGATGATGAACCCGAGGATCACCAGCGAAGCCATGATTACGGCGATGAAGGCGGTTCGCGTCACTTCCTTGCCCACGGTCGGGCCTACGGCGCGGAACTGGAGCTCCTCTGGTTTTTCGCCGAATTGTTTCTCCATAGCGGACATCAGAGCGACCTTTTCTTCAGGAGTGATTTCCTTGGTGCGGATGACCAGGGTGTTTTCATCGCCGATGGTGTGCACGTTGGCGTCGGGAATGCCCTGACTGTGGAAAAATTCCACTATCTCGCCCGGAGCGATAGGCTTGGAGAAACGAAGCTCCCACAGCGAACCGCCGGTGAAGTCGATAGACAACCTGAAGGGCGTGCCGATGGTCAGCATGGAATAGAGCATGATCAACAGTCCAGGGACGATGATCAGCGACGAAAGAATGTAATACCAGCGTCGGTGTTTGATAATGTCATACATAAGCCAATACCAGAAGCAAAAAGTGCGGGAGCGGGGTTAAACGCTGAACCAGGACAGCCTGTCCTTGAGGGGCTCGGCGAAATAATGGATGATGAAGCGCATGAAGGTGCGAGTGGCGAAGACGGCGGTGAACATAGAGACCAGCACGCCGATGATCAGGGTGATGGCAAATCCCTGCACCACCGAGGCCCCAAAATTCGATCCAAAGTAAAGCAAGATCAGGCCCGTGAGGATGGTGGAAAGGTTGGAGTCCAGGATGGACGTCCATGCACGGGAGAAACCCGCCTCCACCGCACTGGGCAGCGAGCGTCCGGCCCGAAGCTCTTCGCGCATGCGCTCGAAGATGAGGATGTTGGCGTCCACCGCGGTGCCGGTGGTTAGCAGGAAACCGGCGATGCCGGGCAAGGTCAGCACCACGGGAATGATCTTGTACAATGCGATGTTGAAGGAAACGAAACTCAACAGGGCCAGATCGGCCAGGAAGCCGGGCAGTCGATAGAAGGCCAACATGAACAACAGCACCACAATGATGCCAATAGTGCCCGCCAGCAGGCTGCGCCGCACTGAATCCTCACCCAAGGAAGGGCCGACCGTGCGCACGTCCACCACCTTCAGCGGCACGGGCAGAGCGCCGTATTTCATCTGGATGGCCAGGTTCTGGGCCTCATCCAGCGTGAAGTTGCCCGTAATCTGGCCTGCATCGGTGATTTTAGCCTGAATGACCGGGGCGGAAAGGATAGTTTTATCCATGACGATGGCCAGGAATTTTCCGATGTTCTTCCCCGAATACTCCCCGAAGATCTTGGAGCCCTCCGGCGTCAGCTCAAAGGCGATGTAGGGCTTCTGAGTGTTGGGATCGCGACGGACATCCACATTCTTCAGCTTGTCGCCGGTCATAACGGTTTCGTACACGGTGTCGGTGGTCGGATTTTCGGCCGGACCATTGGTGGTGTTGATCTCATCGCCCGCGCCCAGGTGTTCGGGATTATCTCCCAAATCCACAAACTCCAACTGGCCAGTGCCGCGCAGGGTCTCGATGGCAGCGTCGGGATCATCGACGCCGGGCAGAGCCACGATGATGCGGTCTTTGCCTGTTTGCACCAATGATTCATTGACGCCCAGGCCGTTGACGCGACGCTCGATGATCGCTCGAGCCAGTTCCAATTGCTCGTCCGTCGCTTTCTGCCCCGATGGCAGGTCTGGCTCCAACTGAATCTGAGTGCCGCCCTGCAGGTCCAGGCCCAGACGCAGCGTCAGGGCCTGCGGGCCATCCTGGTGAGGCGCCACTATCTTTTTGAACCAATCGGGATGATCGACGGGCAGTGCGATGTAGGTCGCCAAAGCGACCAGGATGATGAGAATAACAAGGATAATGTTGTTCCGTGACTGCATAGCAATTCCTTCGATGTATAAGATGAGCAACCAGACAGGCTGCCGACAATGACAAAACAAACCAAATGATTATAGGTCGCGCGGGTGACGGTGTCAAATATCGGGCGCTTTGCGAAGCGCGAGGGAGGCGGATTGATCATTGCCCCAGAAGGCGGGTATAATCAGTAGATGTTATCGGAAATAAAAAGTTTATTGTAACTGCTAACGCACCCCGATTAACAAACCACCAAGGGCGCAAAGGCGCTAAGAACACGAAGGGAAAATGTATAAATTTCCCTTTGCGCCTTTGTGTCTTAGTGTTCTTGGTGGTTTTTCGGTTGACAACCTTAGTAGGCGCTTAACGCATCGAGATCGAGAAAAAGTTATCGATCTTTGTAGCAGGTTGCAGGTTGCAGGTTCAGCGCTGCCGGCGAAATCACGTTCCACCTGCTACTTGCCACTTGTGACCTGCCCCGCAGAGGCCACATCTTCTGAGCACCGCCTCGGACAATGCCTAGTTCCTACTCATCAATCATTGATTCGGACATATTTGAGCGAAAAGTTGAAAGCTCGTCTCACTGTAGATTATTTCGAATACTGTCTGATCAACAATCCCCGCCGACCTTTTTCATTCGATCTTTGCGATGATTTTGACAGAACAACGTCTTTCGGGCCTCCTATTGCATCCGACATCCTTTCCCAGCCCTTACGGCATTGGCGATTTGGGCAAAGAGGCGTTTCATTTCATCAATTGGCTGGCGGAGGCAAAACAACGTCTGTGGCAGGTTTTGCCCCTGGGCCCCACCGGTTTCGGCGATTCGCCCTACCAGTGTTTTTCCGCCTTCGCTGGCAATCCACTGCTTATTGCGCCCGAAGACTTGCTTCATCGCGGCTATCTCGGCTATCGTGAGCTGGCTGCGCCCCTGTTTCTCCGAGAACGCGTGGATTATGGCCCGGTCATCCAGTGGAAGCGGACGCTGCTGCAACAAGCGTATGAAGGATTCAAGAAGCAGGCTCCGCCCGACTCCTTCATGCAATTCGTGGAGGAGGAAAAAGTCTGGCTGCACGATTACGCGC
This sequence comes from Anaerolineae bacterium, assembly GCA_026992375.1. GTDB lineage: Bacteria > Chloroflexota > Anaerolineae > J102 > J102 > M2005. The sequence goes on along the minus strand of JALXAF010000122.1, from coordinate 2,393 downwards.
TCTTCATGGCCATCAAGGATGAGCATCATGGTCTGCCCTGGAATCAATGGCGGCCCTCGCTACGGGATCGCAAGAAACAGGCCTTGGCCGCGGCCCGGAAGCGACTGAACGACGTCATCCAGTTTCATTACTTCCAGCAATGGCTTTTTTTCTCGCAATGGCGCAAGCTAAAAGTTTACGCCAACGAAAAAAGCGTCCGCATCATCGGCGATATCCCCATCTATGTCGCCATGGATAGCGCCGACGCCTGGAGCCATCGAGAACAATTTCTCTTCGATGCAGAAGGTCGGCCCCTGGTGGCAGCGGGCGTGCCGCCCGACTACTTCTCGCCCACCGGTCAGCTCTGGGGCAACCCCATCTACAACTGGGAGAAGATGATCGACGAGGGGTTCGCCTGGTGGATCGAGCGCATCCGTGCTAATCTGCGCTTGTACGACATCCTTCGCATCGATCATTTTCGAGGCTTCTACAACTATTGGGCCGTGCCGGGCGACGCAGAAACAGCGATCAACGGCGAGTGGCGGGATGGCCCTCGCACCGCCTTCTTCGACGCCATCATCGCCGCCCTGGGCGATCTGCCCCTCATTGCCGAAGATCTGGGGCAGCCAGATTCGGGCGTATACGAATTGAGGGATCATTACGGTTTCCCGGGCATGAAGGTGCTGCAATTCGCCTGGGGAGCCGACGCCAGCAACCCATTCCTGCCCCATAATTACGACAAAAACGCGGTCGTCTATACCGGCTCCCATGATAATGACACCACTCGCGGCTGGTATGAAAAAGCCTCGGAACAGGAACGGGATCATGTTCGCCGATATTTGCGGGTGGATGGCAGCGACATCGCCTGGGATTTCATCCGCCTGGCCATGGCCTCCACCGCCAATCTGGCCATCGTTCCCCTGCAAGATTGCATGAATCTTGGCAGCGAGGCCCGAATGAACACGCCAGCGGTGGCCGCGGGCAACTGGGCCTGGCGATTTCAGCCCCAGCAGCTCACTGAGAGCATCCGTGCGGGCCTGGCCGAACTGGCCGAGCTGTATGGACGGGCCTGCGTGCCCCCCGAGCAACGCGTTTATGCCACCCACACCGGCTGAACGCGTCCCGAGCACGTCAAACGTCAAGACGTGGCGAAAAGGCTCATTTAGATGTTCGACGTATGGCGTTTGACGAGGAAATTTGTAAAAATCGTTTTGAACGAGAATGAATCATGTTCGGATTTCTTATTCTCGATAACGTCTAACCACCTTCGTATCAAGCTCATTCAGGATTCGACACAATGACCGATTCAATTCCCGAAACCCTGACTTTCGACGACGTTCTCCTCGTTCCCGCTTACGCCAACATTTTGCCCTCAGATGTTGATCTTTCCACCCGGCTTCATCCCAAACTGCAACTGAACATCCCCTTGCTTTCAGCGGCCATGGACACGGTGACCGAGGGACGGCTGGCCATCGCCCTGGCCAGAGAGGGCGGCTTGGGCGTCATCCACCGCAATCTCAGCATCGAAGACCAAGCCCGGGAGGTGGACAAAGTCAAACGCTCCCAGTCCGGGATGATCGTGGACCCCATCACCCTGCCGCCTAACGCCACCCTGGCCGAAGCCGAAGCCATCATGGGCCACTATCGCATCTCGGGCGTGCCCATCGTGGATGATGCGGGACGGCTGGTGGGCATCCTCACCAACCGGGATATCCGCTTCGCCCGGCACGGAGACCAGCCGGTGAGAGATTTTATGACAAGCAAAAATCTGATAACCGCTCCCCCGGGCGCCACCCTGGAAGAAGCCCAGGACATCCTGCACAGATATCGCATCGAAAAGCTGCCTCTTGTGGATGAGAACGGCTTTCTGAAGGGGCTCATCACCTACAAGGATATACTCAAGCGCAGTGATTTTCCCAACGCGGCCCAGGATGAGCAAGGACGGCTGCTGGTGGCCGCGGCCATCGGCGTGGGCGATTCGGCCCTGGCCCGCACCGAAGCGCTGGTAGACGAAGAAGTGGATGCAGTGGCCATCGACACGGCACACGGGCACACCAGGGGCGTCGTCGAAACCATCCGCCGCATTCGCCAGACCTGGCCCGACCTGCCCATCCTGGCCGGGAATGTGGTCACGGGCGAGGGCGTGCGGGCGCTGGTCGAGGCCGGAGCCGACGCCATCAAGATCGGGGTGGGCGCGGGCTCCATTTGCACCACGCGCGTTGTTGCTGGCGCGGGCATGCCTCAGATCACCGCGATCATGCAGAGCGCGGCCGCGGCCCAGGAGCTGGGCGCGCCCATCATCGCAGATGGCGGCGTCAAATACTCGGGCGACATCGTCAAAGCCCTGGCCGCGGGCGCTCACGCCGTGATGCTGGGCAGCCTGCTGGCGGGCCTGGATGAAGCGCCGGGCGAGG
>JALXAF010000121.1 GCA_026992375.1 Anaerolineae bacterium | reverse complement strand
GTTGTAGAGCGCAGGCAGATCGTCATCGGGCGCGAAGCCCAGAAAGTGGACGAACTCCCCCGCGTCTTCCTCAGCCACCGCAGCGAAAACATCCTCATACATCCAGCCTTTGCCTCCGGCGATGACCAGATGATGGGGCAGATTCGCTTCGCGGCGGGCCCGAGCAAAGGCCCGCACCAGGCCATCGAAATTCTTACGCGGCTCCAGGGTGCTGATGCTGAATACGAAGGGCCAGTCCAGGCCGTATTTGGCCCGCACGCCCGCGGTCTCGGCTTCGGTCATGGGGCGAAACCGGGGCTCCACGCCCGCGCCCACCACCGTCACCCGCTCGTCGGGCAGCCCGAACAGCCGCATGGCGTCCCGCTTGCTGGCTTCGGAATCGGCCAGGATGTGATGGGCCCGGGCCACGGAGCGGGGCACGGCCTTTTCGAGGAATCGACGCAGGTCGGGCCAGGCGTATTCGGGTCGCACCAAAAAGGACAGATCGTGAATGGTGAGCAGGGTTTTGGCCCGGCGCACGGGGGGCAGCAGAAAGTTGGGCGCGTGAAAGATGTCCGCGTCCCCGGCCAGCCATTCCACGGGCAGGGGCAGCCGCAATCGATGCCAGAGGATGGTCTGGTAGCGGTCGGGCAGGGGCAGACGGCGGATGCGCACCTGGTCGGGCCAGTCGCGGCGGGCGAAAGGCGCATCCCCGCGCGGATAAAGCAGCGTCAGCTCATCCCCGCGCCCCAACAGGGGGATGAGCGCGTCCACCAGGCCGCGGGTGTAGCGGCCAATGCCAGCGCCTTGCAGGGCTGCGGGCGTGTAATCGATGGCGATTTTCATGTTGCAGCTCCTCCTCCATCATTCTCGATTAGAGCGATGTGGCGCAAGGTGCAACGCACTTTCGACTTGCGTTGGCCCAACGCGCCGCCGGGCCTCGGCCAGCATATAATCCGACGCAGCGACAGCTCGTGACAAGTGCGTCGCACCCTTCTACTCAATCCCCTTGTACGTCCAGATGCGGTTGACGCCGAAGTTCCAGAACAGCACCACGCCGATGGCGAAGGCCTTGGCGAGGTTGTAGCTCAGCCGATCGCTGACGAAATGACTGAACACATAGGCGTCCATCAGAACCAGAATGAGGGTGTTGATGAACAGCCCGATGACGTTGACGGTGGCGAATTGGGCCAACTGGCTGGCGATGGGGCGCTCCCGGGATTCGGGAAACGTCCACAAGCGATTCCAGGTGAAGTTGCTGACCACCGCAGTGGAGAAAGAGATGGTGTTGGCAGCGATGAGTTGAATCTGCTGCGTATCCAGACCAATGTTCCAGCCCGCGCCCAGCCCCATGCGCTCGAAGATGATCTTCATAAAATTGAGCACAGCGAAATCCACCACCGCGCCGATGGCGCCGACAATGGCGAATTTGATAAAGCGTTCGAGCTCTTTGGGGTTGACGGATGTGCGGGCGGCGATACGGGCGATCACTTGCGGGAAAATCTCCATGGGAAGTTTGACTTTGACAACCGCCAATTATAGCTCGATCTTCCGAAAGAACTGAAACTCGTCATCGATTCAAATCATGTTGGGGAGGAAGAAGAAGGCGATGCCCAAAATCAGATACACCGCCAGCAGCATGGCGCCTTCCAGCCAGTTGGATTTGCCATCAATGGCCACCAATGCGCCGATGACCGAGGCCGAGACCAGGGCGATGAGCTCGAAGGCGTTGAATTCCAGCACAAAAGGATGGCCCAGCAGGGGCGAGATCAGCACCAGCAGGGGGGCTACGAACAGGGCGATCTGCAGGCTGGAGCCCAGGGCGATGTTCAGGCTCAGTTCCATGTGATTTTTCAGCGCCACTTCCACCGCCACCACATGCTCGGCCACATTGCCGATGATGGGGATGAGGATGATGCCGACGAAGAAGGCGCTGAATCCGAGTTGCTCGGTGACCGGCTCCACCGCGCCCACCAGAAATTCACTGAACAGAGCGATGGCGGCTACAGAGACCGCCAGCACGCCAAGAGAGACGGGCAGGCTCCAGTGCGGCCCGTCATGCTCGGGCGGGGGCGCGGCGGGCCCGGCCTCCTCGGGCCTGGGCTGGCGTCCGAAGAGCATGTAGGCGATGGCCAGCACGTAGACGCCCAGCATCACCACCGCGGTCATGATGCTCAGCCATTCCACCTTGACAGCGTTGGGTTCGATAGCGGCGTTGAACAGGGACGGCACCGAGATGGCGATGGCGGCCAGGAAGAGCAGCGTCGCGTCCACGCCCGCCTGCTCCCGGTCGAAGCGCTGAATGCCATGCCTGACGCCGCCAAAGAGGATGGCCGCGCCCAGCACCAGCAGCACATTGCCCAGGATGGAGCCAATGATGGAGGCCGAGACCAGCGCCATCTGCCCCGCCCGAATGGCCATGATGGTGATGATGAGCTCAGCCGCGTTGCCCAGGGTGGCATTGAGCAGCCCGCCAATGCGCGGACCGGTTTTGGCTGCCAGGGCCTCGGTGGCGTCACCCAGAAACCCGGCCAGGGGCACGATGGCCAGGGCCGAGGTGGCGAACACCGCCAGCGGCGACCAGTGCAGCAATTCCGCGGCCAGGGCGATGGGCGCGAAAATCAGCAAAGCGAACATGATGCGGTCTTTCATGACGCTGTTTCCTCCCGGGAAGGGGTGTCTGATGGCTTCTGTAATGACTGGTGCGGGGCGCCCTCTGACGGCTCCTGCGGCGGCTCGGGATAGCCGTACAGTTCGGAAAGCAGGCCCGTGAGCAGTTGCGAGATGAAGCGCACGGCCGAGATGGTGTGGGCGTAGGGCATCCGCAGCGGCCCGATGACTCCCACCACGCCTGCGCCATAGCTGGGGCGGCCATAGCGAGAAAGCACCATGCTCACATCGGGCAAATGCTCGTAAGGGCTTTCGCCTCCGAGGATGATCTGCACGCCGGGCAGTTGTCGGGCTTCGTGCAAGAACGGCCCCAGGATGATGGGATTTTCGAATATCTCCACCACCTGCTGTGCGGCGATCTGATCGGAAAATTCGGGCGAGCGCAGGATGTACATCAATCCTTCGTGATACACCTCATCGATGCGCTCATCCTGATGATAAAGCGCGCTTCCCACCAACTCGACGACGCGTTGGGCCAGCGCGTCCTGCTCCTGCTCCAGCCGCTGAATTTGCATCCAGTTCAGGCCCGCCAGCACGTCATTCAGACGGTTACTGATCTGCGAGAGTTCGGATTGGCTTTTGGGCTCCTCCAGAGAGATGACCTGCTGGCGCACAGCGCCCCCCTGCATGACCAGCACCAGCAACACGGTGTGCGGCTGCAAACTGATAAGCTCAAGATGCTTGAAACGGGTGTGATCGGATCGGGGAGCGGTGGTGATGGCGGCGCTACGCGCGGTGCGGGCCAACACGCTGGCCGAGAGCTGCATCCACTGATCCATCTCCGCCTGCACCTGAAAGAACTGATGCCGAATAGTATGCCGCACGGTGGTGGGTAGATTCGCCTCGGGCAGGAGATGCTGGACAAAGTAGCGATACCCTTGATGCGTAGGCACCCGCCCGGCCGAGGTGTGGGGATGGGTGAGATATCCCATCTGCTCCAGCCGCTTCATCTCATTCCGCACCGTCGCGGGCGAGACCTCCAGCCCATACGCCTCCACCAGCCGCTTGGAGCCCACCGGCTCGGCCGAAGCCACAAACTCGCGGATGATCAGTTCGAGGATGGTTTCTTGCCTGGGCGTAAGCTTGCCGCCCGGAATCAGTTGCTGTTTTTGCGCCATATTCCAATCATAGCATAGAAGGGCATGGTTCAGATCGTCCTTCCTGCAGCTTTACAATTTCATGTGGTCAACGCCTGGCAAAGCACGTCAAACGTAAAGCGCCAAACGTCAAAGCGTGGCGAAGAGGCTCTTTTTGACGTTTGACGGATGACGTTTGACGGAGAAATTGTAAAGATCATTTTGAATGAGAATGAACCATGTCTAAATTGGGAATTGCTGGATGCAACAAAATCACCCGGCTATTATCCCCGCTTGTGCTCAGAATGACAAGTATTTTACAATACCTTCATCCCATGTCTATCCGACGTCATCGACTTTCTCTGATTGCCGTGATGCTGGCTGCCATGCTGTGGGGAACCATCGGCGTGGCGGCCAAGTTGTTTTACGCGACCAGCAACGCCACGCCCCTGACGCTGAGCCTGCTTCGATTGGGCATTGCCGCGCCGCTGTTGGGCGCATTGAGCTACGCCCGGGATGGCCGCGGCTTCCTCCGCATCCAGCGGGCGTCGTGGCAATGGTGGGCGCTGGCGGCGCTGAGCATGGCGGGGTATCAGCTTTTCATCTTCGCGGCGGTGCAGCGCACCAGCGTCACCGCGGCGCAGTTTCTGGCCATCTGCACCGCGCCCGTGCTGGTGGCGATGCTCGCGCCGCTGGCGCTGGGCGAGCGCGCGCCCGCGCGGGCGTTAGGCGCGGGCGCGTTGGCCCTGGCGGGCGCGACCCTGGTCGTGGGACTGGGGAATCCGGGCGATCTGCTGCGCCGGGATTATCTGACCGGCAATCTGCTGGCGCTGGCCGCCGCGGGGGCCTGGGCCGCCTACGCCATCGCCGCGCGTCATCTGGTGGCCCGGCACAGCGTCACCCGCATCACCTTTCTCACTTTTAGCGGCGCGGCCCTGCTCGCACTGCCATGGGCCTGGCCCGACCTGCGGGCGCTGACGCTTTCTCCGGCCGGCTGGCTGCTGGCCTTTTATCTGGGCGCTGTGGCCACGGCCCTGGCCTACTGGCTGTATGTGCAGGGCCTCAGAGAGGTGACCGCCACCACGTCGGTGTTTCTGGCCCTGGCCGAACCCGCCACCGCGGCCCTTCTCGCCGCGGCCATGTTCGACGAGCGGTTGAGCCTGGCGGGATGGGCGGGCGTGGGACTGCTGGCCGCGGGCCTGATCTGGCTGGCGCGCGCAGCTTGATCAGAGGCTGTTATGCACCTTGGCCTCGTCAAATTGAAATCTCACGTCATCCGCTGTTGAATTCGCCGCTGATAACGTGGATAAGGTGCTGTTGTTGGGCGCTGCATCCCAGATTGGAATGCCGGGGCGAAAGTGTGTACAATGTGTCCAACGTCCGATGTCCAATGTCCAACGTCCGATGTCCAATGTCCAACGTCCGATGTCCAATGTCCAACGTCCGATGTCCAATGTCCAACGTCCGATGTCCAATGTCCGATGTCCAATTCCTGGCGGCCCTTGCGCCCTGACGCAAGATTTCGCCCCCTGCCGGGCCCTCTCCCGCCAGAGAAAACGCCCACTGAACACTGAAAACTGACGACTGCCCCCCGCCCGCCAACTCCATTCCCCCACACAGGCCCGACGCCATGACCAAAAAACTCATCCCCCTGCTTCTGATCTTCGCCATGCTTCTGCTGGGCGCGTGCAACAAGACCACGCCCACGCCCGAACCCACCGCCACGTCCGCGCCGCAACCCACCGCGGCGGCCACGGCCACATCAGCCCCCGAACCCGCGACCCCGCCCGAGCCCCCCGCGGTCGATCACATCGTCATCAGCGAGGTGCTGACGGGCAAAAAGGGTGACAACAACTACGAATTCATCGAGCTCTACAACCCCACCGACCAGCCCCTGGATTTGCAGGGCCTGTCCCTGTGGTATCAGCTCAACGACAAGCAGGAGCCGGTGCGCCTGGCCCGCTGGACGGGCCTCACCCTCATCCCCGGCCAGGGGCATTATCTGCTGGTGCGGGCGGAGCAGGATGTGGGGGTCGCGGCCGACGCCACTTTCACCCAGGCCCTGAACCTGGCCTATGGCGGCGTGGCCCTGCAGAAATCGAACAAAGATCGGGTGGATGCGGTGGCCTGGGGCAAGAAAGCGCCCGTGGCCATGACCGAAGGGCAGCCAGCGCCCGGGATGAAGAACGGCCAGTCGCTGGAGCGGCTGCCGGGCGGCGACGCGGGCAACGGCCAGGACGCGGACGACAACGCCGCGGACTTCGTCCTGAATCCCGACCCGCATCCCCAGAACACGGGCAGCGACCTGACCCCGCCCGTGGCGAAGCGGCTGGTGATCACAGCCCAGGCGCCCGAGAGCGCGGAGCCGGGCGGCAGCTTCGAGTATGTCATCACCGTGACCAACCACACGGGCCAGGATGTGCACAACGTCGTGGCCAGCCTGCTGCTCTCGCCCCTGCTCAAGGCGGGCGACCTGCCCGATGGCATCGTGCGGGAGAAGAACGCGCTCATGTGGCAAATCCCAGAGCTGGCCGACGGCGACTCGGCCTCGGTGAGCATCCCCGTCATCGCGCCGTGGACGTACTTCGACGCGGCGCTGCAAAGCTACACCGTGCTGGCTGAGGATTGGCCAAATGCCGCGGTCGGGCCCACCGTGATCACCCGCATCGAGGGCGGCGTCATTCCCATCGGCACGGCCCGCACCCTGCAGGGCGCGCAGCTCACCCTGGAAGGCGTGGCCACCATGTACACGGGCGGCTTCTACGCGGGCGGCGGCAACGTCAAATTCTATGTCGAGGATGACACCGGCGGCATCCAGGTGCAGGTCTTCGGCGGCGACAGCGTGGTCAACGTTCACATCGGCGACACGGTGCAGGTGAAGGGAACCATCGGCGCGTATCGCGGCGCCACGCAGATCGTGCCCGACATCGTGCCCGATGACGTGCAGATTCTGGCCAAAGCCGATCCGGCCAATCTGCCCAAACCCGCCAAAGTCGCCATCGCCGACGCGCTGAAGGATGAGAACCTGCTGGGGCGATTGGTGCAGGTGCAGGGCAAAGTCATCGATGTGCAGGAATTCACCTACAGCTATTCCATCGACCTGGCCGACGATCAGGGCAACATCCTCAATCTTTATGTCGATAAAGGCACGCATATCAACCCGGAGGCCATCGAAAAGGGACAGCTTTACCGGGCCAAGGGCATCCTGGAGGTGCGGGATGGCAAGGTGCAGCTCTATCCGCGGCTGCAATCGGATCTGAGCCAGGTCTTCCCGCCCGAGCTGCTGGTGACCGCAGATGCGCCCCTGACGGTGCAGCCGGGCCAGGCCATCACCTACACCGCCAGCATTTTCAATCACACCGACGACGCCATGAGCAACGTGGTGATCTCGGCCAATGCGCCCAAAGGCGCGGATGTCATCGCCATCTCGCAGGGCGGGACGCTGAAGAATGGCCGGTTGCAGTGGACTCTGCCCGAACTGGCGGGCGAGGGCGGCCGGGCCGATGTGTGGTTTGCGGTCACCGCGCCCGATTCGCCTGGCGGCCAGATCGCGTTCGACGGCTTCAGCGCGGTCAGCGACCAGTGGCCCGAGCCCGCGACCAGCGGCCCTCTCAGCGCCTTCCTGGGCGACGCCGTGCCCATCTGGGCCATCCAGGGCCCGGGCGAGCGCTCGCCCTACGCGCTGAAATGGGCTACCACCGAGGGCGTGGTCACGGGCGTGTTCCCCGACCTGCCCGGCTTCTTCATCCAGGACATCAAGCCAGATGACGATCTCAGGACCTCCGAGGGGCTGTTCGTCAACGCGTCCCAGTTGGAGGAGTTCCCCGAGATCGCCGAAGGCGATGTGGTGCGGGTGTACGGGCAGATCAAGGAGACCTCGCAGCAGACCCAGATTCTGGTGGAGAGCCCCGATGACATCACCGTGATCGATGAGGGCGAAAAGCTGCCCCAGCCGGTCGCGCTGGACCCGCCCGCGGCCGAGGC
>JALXAF010000120.1 GCA_026992375.1 Anaerolineae bacterium | reverse complement strand
CATGCCCAGCTCATCCAGCTCCGCCATGCTCTCGGCGCTCAACTCATCGCCGATGATCGCATCCAGAGCCTCGACCTCCTCCTGAACCTCGCGCTCGGCCTCCTCTTCGATGGCCTTGCGCCGGGCGGCCGCCTCCATGCGGGCCTTGAAGCCGGTGCCCACAGGAATGAGCTTGCCGATGATGACGTTCTCCTTGAGACCGCGCAGATGATCCACCGCGCCGCGCACTGCCGCGTCGGTCAGCACCCGGGTGGTCTCCTGGAAGGAGGCCGCGGCCAGGAAGCTCTCGGTGTTCAACGACGCCTTGGTCACGCCCATGAGCGTGTACTCGAAGGTGGCGGGCTGGCCGCCACGCGCCACGATCTCATCGTTGATCTTGCGCAAAGCGAAGTGATCCACCACCTCGCCCGGTAGGAATTCGCTATCGCCGGCGTCCTTGATGATCACCCGGCGCAGCATCTGGCGCAGGACGATTTCGATGTATTTGTCGTGAATGCCCACGCCCTGGGAGCGGTACACCTTCTGAACTTCGTTCAGGATGTACATGGCCGTGGCCTCGCGTCCCTGGATGCGCAGCACCTCTTTCGGATTCTTGGCGCCTTCGGTCAACTGCTGACCAGCGTGGACATGCTGCCCCTTCTCCACTCGCAAACGCGCGGTGGGAGAAATAGGCTGGGTCCAGACTTCGGTGTCTTCGCGACGAACGTACAAAACGCCATCCTCGAAGTAGACCTCGCCTTCTTCGCCAGCGAGCAACTCCTCGCCCTCGGCGTTGCGGGCCACCACCGTATCGGCCTGAACCCGGTCGCCGTCAGAGACCAACAGCTCATAGCCTTCGGGAACCTCCACCACGTGACGGACGAGCTGGGTGGAAGTGACAGAGACGTAGCGCTGCTCCTCGTCCCAATAGACGTCGAAGACGCCGTCGATCTCGGAGATGACCGCCTCGCCCCGGGGGTTACGGGCCTCGAACAGCTCCTCGACGCGGGGCAAACCCTGGGTGATATCGCCGCCCGCAGCCACGCCGCCGGTGTGGAAGGTGCGCAGGGTGAGCTGGGTACCCGGCTCGCCGATGGACTGGGCGGCGATGATGCCGACCGCCTCGCCCAGGTCAACCAGACCGCCGCGGGCCAGGTCTTCGCCGTAGCAGTGGCGGCAGATGCCGAATTCGGTTTCACAGGTGAAGGGCGAGCGCACGTAGATTTTGTCGATCTCGGAGTTATCGATGGCCAGTGAGGCTTCCAGGTCGATGACCTCGCCCCTTGAGGCCAGTAGCGCGCCGGTTTCGGGATCATACACATCCTCCAGCAAGGCGCGGCCCTTGACGCGCTCGGCGAAGGGCACGCCAGCCTCGGCCGCGTCGGCCCGGGTCAACCAAATGCCGTGCTCTGTGCCGCAGTCCTCCTCGGTGATAATCACGTCCTGGGCCACGTCCACCAGACGACGAGTGAGATAACCCGCGTCCGCGGTGCGCAGCGCGGTGTCGGCCAAACCCTTGCGGGAACCGTGCGTGGAGAGGAAGTATTCCAAAGCGGTCAGGCCCTCGCGGAAGTTGGAGCGAATGGGCAGGGGGATGATCCGGCCCGAGGGATCGGCCATGAGGCCGCGCATCCCCGCGAGCTGGCGGATGGGCTGCACGCCGCCCTTGGTGGCGCCGGAGTGGGACATCGCGCCCAACCCCTCGCGGGGGTCCAGCAAGCGCTGCACTTCCTTGGTCAGCTCATCGGTGGCGTGGGTCCACAACTCCACCACCTTGTTGTATTTCTCATCCTCGGTGATGAGACCGCGGCGGTACTGACGCTCCACCTTGTCGGCTTCCTCAGCCGTGCGCTGCACGATCTCCTGCTTGTTGGGCGGCACATGGATGTCGGAAACCGCAATGGTCATGCCCGACCGGGTGGCGAAGTAGAAGCCGATGTTCTTGATGGTGTCAGCCACATCGGGCGTGCCCTCGGGGCCCAGGCGCTGATAAACAGTGCCGATGAAATCATTGAGAATCTTCTTATCCAGCAGCTTGTTGACGAAACGCACCTTGGGAGGCAGATAGTAGTTGAAAATCACCCGGCCCACGGTGGTGTCGATCATGCTGGTGGGAGTCTCTTCCTCGGGCATAATCGCCTCGGCCTTGAACGCTTCCATGATGTCGCGCAAAGCGGCGGGCCCGATGCCAGGCAGATCGATAATGCCCTTGCGGCCCCTGGCCTGGTAAAGGCTAACGATCTGCCCGGCGTTCTCGATGCCCGCACTCTTCAGGGCGTCGATGACGCGCTCGGGCAGTTGCATCTCCTCGATGGACAAATCATCCATCCAGCTCTTGTAGTAGAACTTGATGGGAGCGCGCAGGTCCACAACGCCCAGATCATAGGCCAACAGCACGTCTTCATAATCGCCGAAGACCTTACCCTTGCCCTTCGCGTCCTCGTCCTCCACGGTCAGGTAATAGCAGCCCATGACCATGTCTTTGGAGGGGCCGATGATGGGCTCGCCCGACGCGGGCTTGAGCAGGTTTTTGGTGGAAAGCATATACTTGCGCGCTTCCTCCACAGCCTGATCCGAAAGGGGCACGTGCACGGCCATCTGGTCGCCGTCGAAGTCCGCGTTGAACGCGGCGCAGGCCAGCGGGTGCAGCTGAATGGCGTTATCCTCGATGAGGATGGGCTCGAAAGCCTGGATGGAGAGGCGGTGCAGGGTGGGCGCGCGGTTCAGCAGCACCGGGCGGGTGGTGATGACCTCTTCCAGCACGTCCCACACCGCGGGATCTAGCCGATCCACCATGCGCTTGGCGCTCTTGATGTTGTGTGCGTATTTCTGATCCACCAGCTTCTGCATGACAAAGGGCTTGAACAGCTCCAGAGCCATCTTCTTGGGCAAACCGCACTGATGCAGCTTGAGGGTGGGGCCGACGACGATGACGGAGCGGCCCGAATAATCCACGCGCTTGCCCAGCAGGTTGCGGCGGAAACGCCCCTGCTTGCCCTTGAGCAGATCGCTGAGGGATTTGAGTTTGCGTTTGCCGCTGCGGCTGACCGCGTGGCCCCGGCGACCGTTATCCACCAGGCTATCCACGGCCTCCTGCAACATGCGCTTTTCGTTGCGTACGATAACGCTGGGAGCGCCCAGCTCCAGCAGGCGCTTGAGGCGGTTGTTGCGGTTGATGACGCGGCGGTAGAGATCGTTCAGATCGCTGGTGGCAAAACGCCCGCCATCCAACTGCACCATGGGCCGCAGGTCGGGCGGGATCACGGGCAGCACGGTGAGGATCATCCACTCGGGGCGGTTGCCGCTCTTGCGGAAGGCCTCGACCACGCGCAGGCGCTTGGCGGCCTTGCGCTGGCGCTGCTTGGAGCGGGTGGTGCGGATCTCGTTCCGCAGCTCCTCGGCCATCTTGTCCAGATCCAACTTCTTGACCAGCTCGTAGACGGCCTCGGCGCCCATGCCCGCGCGAAAGATGTTGCCCCAGCGCTCATCATAATCGCGATATTCCGTCTCGGTGAGCAGCTCGCCCTCGCGCAGGCTCTTCAGCTCCTGCATCTGCTCTTCCATGTGCTGGCGCACGGTCTCTTTACGGGCGTCGATGTGCTCGTAGAAGCGGGAAAGCAGGTCCTCGGCTTCGCGGATGTGCTCTTCGCGTTTGGCGTTGGCCGCGGCGGTGGCGGCCGCCACCGCCCGATCGCGCTCATCCTGCAGCACGCTCAGGCGCTCGGTGAGCGCCACGTTCAGCACTTCCTGATGCCCCGAATCCAGGGTGACGCCCTTTTCGATCAGCGGCTCGTCGCTCCAGGGCAGCATGATAGGCTTGGACAGTTTCTTGCCGCGATTTTCCTGAATATAGGCCTGCAATTCGCGACCAATCTGGCTCACCTCTGCGGCACTGGTCTCCAGCTCCTCTTCGGCGCGAGCGATGGCCGCGGCCTCCTCCTCGGAGACGGCGGCGATGGCCTCGTCCCGAGCATTCTCCACCGCCTCGATCTGAGAGCTGGCTTCGGATTCGACCCGGGCGAAACGGGCCTGCATCTCCCGCTCCAGGCGCTGCAGGGTGCGGGTGCGATGGTCTTCATCGACCTTGGTGATGATGTATTGTGCGAAGTAGAGCACCCGCTCCAGGTTGCGCGGGGAGATATCCAGCAGCAGGCCCAGGCGGCTGGGCACGCCCTTGACATACCAAATGTGGCTGACGGGCGTGGTCAACTGGATGTGGCCCATGCGCTCGCGACGCACTCGGGCTGGTGCGACTTCTACGCCGCACTTCTCGCAGATAATGCCCTTGTGGCGAATGCGCTTGTATTTGCCGCAATAGCACTCGTAATCCTTGGTGGGACCAAAGATGCGCTCGCAGAACAGGCCGTCTCGCTCGGGCCGCAAGGTGCGATAGTTGATGGTTTCGGGCTTCAGCACCTCGCCATAAGACCATTCCAGGATCTTTTCTGGCGAAGCCAGGCTGATGCGAATGGCGTCAAAGTTATTAACTTCCAAGATAAAACCTCCTTCGAATCGAGGCAGTTGATTGAATAAGCCGGGAGCGGAGTAATCGAGATGGTGTGTTGGGCGGCGATTTCCAGACGCCAATCCCTAACCCGGACAAGCCGGAACCAAAGAGCTAATCTCACGCAAAGTCGCTAAGGCGCTAAGTTTTTCTTTGCCTCTTTTTCCCTTTGCGGCTCTGCGTTCCTTCGGCCAGTTCCTTCACTTCGTTCAGGACAGGCTCAGGACATGCTTTGCGTGAGACCAGTGGGCCAGGATTCCATCGATAAGGTAATACTAACCTCACCGCCGTCTGCCTGTCATCGAGCCAGGCAGCTTTAGGCTGAAGCCCAGGCTGGGCAGATCTGCGCTATCTTCCTTCGAAAGCTGGATGCTCTCATCGTTCTCATTGAAGACTTCCACATCCAGGGCCAGGGATTGCAGCTCCTTGACCAGCACCTTGAAGGATTCAGGCACGCCGGGCGGCTGGATGGGCTCGCCCTTGACGATGGATTCGTAGGTCTTGACGCGCCCCAACACATCGTCCGATTTGACGGTGAGCATCTCCTGCAGCATGTAGGCCACGCCGTAGGCTTCCAGGGCCCACACCTCCATTTCGCCGAAGCGCTGGCCACCGAACTGGGCCTTGCCGCCCAGAGGCTGCTGGGTGACCAGGCTGTAGGGGCCGATGGAGCGGGCATGGACCTTGTCCTCCACCAGGTGATGCAATTTGAGCATGTAGATGGTGCCCACAGTAACGAATTGCTCGAAAGGCTCGCCGGTGCGCCCGTCGAAGACCTTCATCTTGCCGGTGATGGGCGTGGGCCAGCCGATCTCCTTGGAGAGGGATTCCGCAGCCTCGCGCAGCGCCTGGCCCGTAGCCTCGGGCGCTTCGGCGCCATAGTGTTTCATCCACTCAATCAAGGCCACATCGATGACCGCGTCATCCGAGGCGTCCTTTTCGGCCAGGCTGCGAGGATCATCCTCGTAAACCATGAGAAAATCGGGATCATAGCCTTGCTCCAGCAACCAGTGCCGCAGCACCATGCGTCGGGCGTAGATCTCATCCATGAAAATCCGCTCAAAATCCACGTCATCTTCGGCCAGATAAACTTCTTCGATGTAAGCGATGCGGACATCTTCATCATCTTCGAACTCGCCCGCATCCTCGCCCAGCTCGGCCTGCCAGAGGAAGGCGGCCTCGGTCACATCGCGCCAGGCTTTGTCGATGAGCCAGGCCCGGGCCAGCTCCGCCTCGATCTGCCATTCGCTGGCGCCATCGAAGACCGGGGTCATCACCTTGAAGCCGAGCTTGTCGGCAGCCCAGCCCAGATGCGTTTCCAGCACCTGACCGATGTTCATGCGGGCGGGCACGCCCAGAGGATTGAGAATGATGTCCACCGGCGTGCCATCGGGCAGGAAGGGCATGTCAGCGTCGGAAACGATGCGGGAGACCACGCCCTTGTTGCCGTGACGGCCCGCCATCTTGTCACCCACCGTCAGCTTGCGGCGCTGGGCGATGCTGACGCGCACCATGCTTTCGACGCCCGCAGGCAAGTCGCGATTGTCATCGCGAGTGAAGACTTTGATGTCCACCACCTTACCGCGCTCGCCATGAGGCAGGCGCAGAGAGGAGTCCTTGACCTCCCGGGCCTTCTCGCCGAAGATGGCTCGCAGCAGCTTCTCCTCGGGCGTGAGCTCGGTCTCGCCCTTGGGAGAGATCTTGCCCACCAGGATGTCGCCCGGCTTCACCTCGGCGCCGATGCGGATAATGCCATGCTCATCCAGGTTCTTCAGCGCATCTTCGCCCACATTGGGGATGTCGCGGGTGATCTCCTCCGGCCCCAGTTTGGTGTCTCGGGCCTCGGCTTCATATTTCTCGATGTGGATGGAGCTGTATGCATCCTCCCGGAGCAGGCGTTCAGAAATAAGGATGGCGTCCTCGTAATTGCCACCGTCCCAGGCGATGAAGGCCACGGTGACGTTGCGGCCCAGGGCCAGCTCGCCGGTGTCGGTGGAAGTGGAATCGGCCAGCACCTGTCCCGCCTTCACCTCATCACCCTTGTAAACAACCGCCGTATGATTGATGCAGGTGGATTGATTGGAGCGGGAGTATTTGCGCAGCTCGTACTTGCGCTGCGTCCCGTCCTCCTCCTGCACCACGATGCGCTCGGAAGTGACGCTGACGACCTTGCCGGGGGCCTTGGCCAGAAGCACATGGCCCGAATCCACCGCGGCGGGATACTCCATGCCCGTGCCCACCACCGGGGACTGAGGCGCCATCAGCGGCACAGCCTGCCTCTGCATGTTGGAGCCCATCAGCGCGCGGTTAGCATCGTCGTGCTCGAGGAAAGGGATGAGCGCGGTGGAGACTGAGACGATCTGGTGGGAGGAGACGTCCATGTAGTGCACATTGCGGGGATCTTCCAACATGAACTCCTGCTTGTGCCGCACCGAAACGCGCTTGCGCACAAAACGACCATCCTCGGTCAGAGGCGTCGAGGCCTGGGCAATGGTGTAAGGCTCCTCCTCGTCAGCGCTCATATAGGTGATCTCGGTGGTGGCCACCGGCTGAATCAGCAACCTGGGCACGATCTCGGAAAACTCGGCCAGCTTGATAGCCAGATTTTCATCGATGCGCGCGCCCGCGGCGGCCAGCACTTCGCCGGTCTCGGGATGCTTCACATCCTTATCCAGCACATAGCCCACGCTCTTCTCGGGATCATTTTCGATATCGTGGATGACCTTGCGATAAGGCGTCTCGATGAACCCAAACTCATTGATGCGGGCGTAGGTGGCCAGCGAGCCAATGAGGCCGATGTTCGGGCCTTCTGGGGTCTCGATGGGGCAAATGCGACCATAGTGAGAATGGTGAACATCGCGCACCTCGAAGCCCGCGCGCTCGCGGCGCAGACCGCCCGGGCCCAGCGCCGACAGGCGACGCTTGTTGGTCAGCTCCGAAAGCGGGTTGGTTTGATCCATGAACTGGCTGAGCTGCGAGCCGCCGAAGAACTCGCGCACGGCCGCCACCACCGGGCGGATGTTGATCAGCGACAGAGGGCTGACCTGATCCGCGTCGCGAATGCTCATGCGCTCGCGCACGGTGCGCTCCATGCGCAGCAGGCCCACGCGCAACTGATTTTGCAGCAACTCGCCCACCGTCTTGACGCGACGATTGCCCAGATGATCAATGTCATCGGGGTCTTCAACGCCATTGTTGATGCGGATAATGTGACGGATGACTTGGATGATGTCATCCTT
>JALXAF010000119.1 GCA_026992375.1 Anaerolineae bacterium | reverse complement strand
GGGCCAGCAGTTCCAGCTTGTCGCGATGTTCGCGCAGCACGCCCAGCGCCCGCTCATGGGCCTCGATGACCAGGCTTCGCACCTCATGATCGATTTCCCGGGCGACTTCTTCGCTGTAATTGCGCTGTTCGCTGATCTCCCGGCCCAGGAACATCATCTCCTGCTTCTGGCCGAAGGTGAGCGGCCCCAGCTTTTCACTCATGCCCAGGCTGGTGACCATGGCCCGAGCGATGCGGGTGGCCTGCTCGAGATCGTTGCTGGCCCCAGTGGTGGGAGAATCGAAGACGATTTCCTCGGCTGCGCGGCCGCCCAGCATAAACGCCAGCAGGTCCCGCAGACGGCTGCGATTTTCGATGGCGTCTTCATCGGGCAGGGGCATGACATAGCCGCCCGCCATGCCTCGAGGCACGATGGTGACTTTTTGCACCGGATCGGTGTGTTTCATAAAGTAGTTGACCACCGCATGACCCGCCTCGTGGAAGCTGATGATCTCCTTCTCTTCAGGCGTCAGCAGACGACTGCGGCGTTCGGGACCCATACGCACCCGCTCGATGGCCTCTTGCAGTTCGGACATGCCGATGAATCGCTTGTTGCGGCGGGCGGCCAGGATGGCGGCCTCGTTGATGACGTTCTCGATATCCGCGCCCACATAGCCGGGCGTGAGCCGGGCCAACACCTCGAAGCTCACCTCGCGGGCGATGGGCTTGCCCCGGGCGTGAATCTTGAAGATTTCCTCCCGCCCCTTCACGTCGGGCCGATCCATGACCACCTGACGGTCGAAGCGGCCGGGCCGCAGCAGGGCCGGGTCCAGAATGTCGGGCCGGTTGGTGGCGGCGATGACGATGATGTTGGTGTCGGTGTCGAAACCGTCCATCTCCACCAAAATCTGATTCAGGGTCTGCTCTCGCTCGTCGTGGCTGCCGCCCAAGCCCGCGCCGCGATGCCGCCCCACCGCGTCAATCTCATCGATGAAGATGATGCAGGGGCTGTTGCGCTTGGCCTGCTCGAAGAGGTCGCGCACGCGGCTGGCGCCCACGCCCACGAACATCTCCACGAACTCCGAGCCGGAGATGGAGAAGAAAGGCACGCCCGCCTCGCCGGCCACGGCCTTGGCCATCAGGGTCTTGCCGGTGCCGGGCGGGCCCACCATGAGCACGCCTTTGGGAATGCGCGCGCCCAAAGCCGCGAACTTCTCCGGCTCCTGCAGGAACTCCACCACCTCCTGCAACTCCTCCTTGGCCTCCTGGGCCCCAGCCACGTCATCGAAGGTGACGGTGGGCTTGTCGCCGGTGATGAGGCGCGCCTTGCTCTTTCCAAAGGAAAAAGCCTGATTGCCCGCGCCCTGGGCCTGGCGCATGATGAACAGGAAGATGCCGATGATGAGCACGAAGGGCAGGACGGAGCTGAGGATCAGGGGCCAGTTGCTCCAAAATCCGGGCGATGTGAACTTGATATCCACCTGCGAGAGCGCTGTCTGATCCACACCCAGCAGCTCCAGGGTCTTGGTCAGGCTGACGCCCGGCTCTTTGTAAGCGATGCCGATGTTCTCGCTATCTTTGTATACGACAGTCAGTTTATCGCCTTCGACCTCGATGCCCGAGACCTGCCCCGAGTTGATCTGCCCGGCCAAGGTGTTCAGGTCCTTGATTTCGACCTCATTCTTGATTCTGTTGGCAGAGATGAGGGAAGACCACAGGAAATAACCCAGGATGGCGATAATGACAACGTAAACGATACCGTTTCTGAAATTTTGCGAATTCATAATCGAACTGAGAGATGATGAGACTTCCACATCCCGCCCAGACGTCTTGCCCGCGCGGTCGAAGTCATCGAGATGGTGCGGGGCGTCTTTCGCCCTCGCAAATGTTAATTATACCATATCCGCCACATCTGCACAGGTCACAGCAATTCTAAATTTGGCCTGGCGAACGCCCCCTCCCAGCCCCCTGCAAGGCGTTCGAAGCGAGGGAACGTTTGCAAGGGGATTTCTCGGTCGCTGCGCTCCCTCGAAATGACGTGGGAGTGCTGTAATGCGTGATGCGTGATGCGTGACGACCTCACGTATTACGCATTACGCATCACGCTCGTTGCCGACTCACCCAACGTGGGCTTTGCGAATTTTCAGCAACCAGCGTTCATTTTATTTGGGTGCGTCCCAAATGAGTTGGAAAGTTAAAATAATCCATTCATTAACGGGGCGCTTCGCGCCCGCCGCCAGCGCCGGGGGATGAAGTCCCCCGGCTAGAAACAGCGCCCCTGCGG
>JALXAF010000118.1 GCA_026992375.1 Anaerolineae bacterium | reverse complement strand
CTGCGCAGACAGGCCAATTTGCGCCCGAAAATGTCCTCGCAGGAGGAGGACATGCGGCGGAACGCCCTCAGAACCGAATTCTATTCGGGCAGGGCGCCCCAATTTTGAAACGCACCCGTTCTGCCATCCAGCAATTTCAAATTTGGTCCGGCAACAAGCCCCCTCCCGGCCTCCTTGCCACTTGTGGATTCTAAATTTGGAATTGCCGCCATCCATCGCCACGACAGACGCACAAAGACAAAAAAGGACGGCCTCCGCAACCGGAAACCGTCCCTTCTTTCTCTTTTTGCGTCTTGGCGGCTTTGCGCCAGACTACAGCCGCTCGGCGATGAGCTCGGCGATCTGCTCCGGATGCTTGGCCACGGGCACGCCCACAGCCTCCAGCGCCTTGATCTTCTCGGCCGCGGTGCCTTTACCGCCGCTGATGATGGCACCGGCGTGGCCCATGCGCTTGCCCGGAGGCGCGGTCTGCCCGGCGATGAAGCCGACCACTGGCTTGGTTACGTACTCCTCGATGAACTCGGCCGCTTTCTCCTCATCCGTGCCGCCGATCTCGCCGATCATGACGATAGCCTCGGTGTCGGGGTCGTCCTGGAAGAGCTTGAGCACATCGATGAACTTGGTGCCGATAATGGGATCGCCGCCGATGCCCACCACGGTGCTCTGACCGATGCCTTTGTTGCTCAGGGCGAAGACCGCTTCGTAAGTGAGGGTGCCGGAGCGGGAGACCACGCCCACAGGCCCGGGGATGTGGATGCTGCCGGGCATGATGCCCACTTTGGCCTGGCCCGGCGAGATGAGTCCGGGGCAGTTGGGGCCAATCAGGCGGGTGGGATGCTGATCCACGTAGGCTTTGACGGTAATCATATCCAGCACCGGGTTGCCCTCGGTGATGCACACCACCAGCTCGATGCCCGCTTCCGTGGCTTCCAGGATGGCGTCGCCGGCAAAGCGGGCGGGCACATAGATGATAGAGGCGTTGGCGTCGGTGGCGGCTTTCGCTTCGCGAACCGTGTTGAAAACGGGCACGCCCAGGTGCTCCTGACCGCCCTTGCCCGGGGTCACGCCCGCCACGATGTTGGTGCCATATTCCATCATCTGCGATGCGTGGAAACTGCCCTCGCGGCCGGTGAGGCCCTGCACAATCAAACGGGTGTCGTTATTGACTAAAATGCTCATTATTTCACCTCTCCTTTGGCTGCGGCCACGGCCATTTGCGCGGCTTCGGCCAGGGTGCGGGCGGTGGGGAAGTTAGCGTCAGCCAGCAAGGCCCGACCTTCCTCTTCGTTGGTGCCCACCAGGCGGATGACGAAGGGCACGTCCGGTTTGACCTCTTCGATGGCGGTGAGCAGCCCCTTGGCCACCTCATCACAGCGGGTGATGCCGCCGAAGATGTTGACCAGCACGGCCTTCACGTGGGGATCGCTGAGGATGATCTCCAGCGCAGTCGCCACCTTCTCGGCATCCGCGCCGCCGCCGATATCCAGGAAGTTGGCCGGGGAGCCGCCGTAAAATTTGACGATGTCCATGGTGGCCATGGCCAGGCCTGCGCCGTTCACCATGCACCCAATCTCGCCGTCCAGCTTGATGTAGCTGAGACCGGCTTCCCGGGCCTTGGTCTCGGCCGGGTCCTCCTCGTCCAGATCGCGCTTTTCGGCCAGCTCGGGATGGCGGAAGAGACCGTTGTCATCCAGCACCATCTTGCCGTCCACGGCCAGCAGACTGCCATCGCCCTGCACCACCAGCGGGTTGATCTCCGCCAGCTCTGCGTCGGAGCCGATGAACGCGTTGTACAGGCCCGTGGCGATCTTGGTGAAAGGCCGGAACTGGCTCTTATCCAGTCCCAGGGCCGAGGCCATGCCAATGGCCTGATAACCCTTCATGCCCAGGAAGGGATCGACCACCACCTTTTTGATGGCGTCGGGGTTGGTGGCGGCCACCTCTTCGATCTCGACGCCGCCCTCGGCCGAGGCCATCATCAACACGCGCTGCCGCGCCCGGTCGATGATCATGCCCAGATAGATTTCATCCTGAATGTCGGCCGCCGGATCGATGAGCACCTTCTTCACCGTCAAACCCTTGATGTCCATCCCCAGGATTTCTCGGGCCTTCTCCTCGGCCTCCTCCGGCGTTTTGGCCAGCTTGACGCCGCCCGCCTTGCCGCGACCGCCCACTAACACCTGCGCTTTCACAACAACCGGCCCGCCGATGCGCTGGGCGATCTCACGCGCCTCTTCGGGGGTTGTCGCCACATCGCCTTCAGGGATCGGAACCCCATATTGGGCGAAAATCCTTTTGGCTTGATATTCGTGAAGCTTCAATGTTCCCTCCTTTGGGAATCAAAGATTTTGTTTTACGGATTTGACCGCAAAGTTTTGGAATTATGATATTTTCAATTATAGGTGAAAGCCAAAAACCATCCCAAATCCGCAATGCAAAAAAGGCGAACGGGGCGGCGGGAAGTCGCTCATAGCGTCTGTTCCGTTCGAAGTGCGTCGCACCTATCAGAACTCGAATGCGGTCACCCGGCACAGATCGGGATCGGTCACCACGACGAGGCCTTGCGATGCGGCGATTCCCAGCGTTCGACTGAACTGTCCTGCCGCCGTCCCCTTGCCGCCGAATTGGGCGACGGGGTTCAGGCTGCCGTCGAAGATCAGCACCCGCCCGCCCTCGGGGTCGGTGAGAAAAACGCGGCCATCGGGCAACGTCGCCGCATGGGGCGATTCCACGGTGTTGGATCGCGGGCCGGGGACCGCCTGCACCACGCCGCCATCCATCTGCACCTGCCAGAACAACCCCGCGGCCGGTTCCGGAACGTAAAGAAATCCATCCAGGCCCGCCGCCGCGTCCGTGGGCTGACCGGAGCCGAGCTGCTCTTCGGGCCCGCCGAAGGTGCGGATGATCTGACCAGCCTCGTCCGCCTGCACAACGCGTCCGCCCCCGGTGTCGGCGATGAAATAATCGCCATCGGCCGAAACGTCCAGCCCCCGGGGATGATAGAGGGCCAGGTCAGCGCCGAGCTCATTCAGAAATTCACGGTCTGCGCTCCACAACGAGACGATCTGTTTGGCCGCATCCAGGACCGCGATGTCTCCCTCGGGGGTGATGGCGATATCCGCGGGTTCGATGAATTCGCCCGGACCCTCGCCTTCTTCGCCCCAAATGTCCAACAGGACGCCATCTTCATCCAGAGCCACGATGCGATGATTGCCGGAATCGGCCACATAGACGACGCCGTCCTCATCGATGGCCACGCCCGTGGGATGCCGCAGCTCGTTTTCGCCCGAACCGCATGAGCCAAACGTCCACAGCGCGGGCGGCTGGATTTGGGTGAAATCCCCCAATTCGCCGGAGATGACGGGGGCCGGGGAAACCACGCCCGGCTCGGGCTGCGGGCCCCCTGGCTTGGGCTGCGGGCCTGGCACGGGCGCTTGCAGCGGGGGCGGCAACCGAAGATCGCCGGTGGTGTCTTGCTGGATGGGACGCAAATAGGCGCTGGGCGTCAGGGTCTTGCCGCCGCCCGGGGGACGCCACCACAGTTCCATGGCCCGGGAGCCGCCCATATCGCTGTACCGCACCTCGATGTCATGCCAGCCCCGCGACAGCTCGATGACGCCCTCGCGATACTCCGCGCCGTGCTGGCCGCCGTTATCCACCACCAATTGGCCGTCGATGTAAACCAGAGAGCCATCGTCGGAGCGAGTTCCGAAGAGGTATGCGCCAGCTTCGGGCGCGGCGATCTTGCCGATCCATTTGACCGAGTAGGGCGAAACAACCGCGTCGTTGGGCGCGATGAACAGATCGCGTTGGATGAACATGGGCTCGCCCGACCAGTCGGGACTGGCGTAGTAGTAGCCCAGCAGCCCGTTGGACGCGCCCGGCAGGGTGTAGAAGGCGTCCGCAGGGATGACGCGCAGGGTCGGATCGTCGGGCGTGGCCCAGGCCAGCCGCAGCGCGCCCGGATGCGCCGCCGCCACATATTCCAGCCGCAGGGCCTGGAATCCGGCCGCCAGGGGCGTCGAAAGCGTCTTTTCGCCATCCGTCACGGACAAGGCTTCCTGGTCATCCAGATACAGGGTGGCCTTTCCGCCCGCCACGGTCAGTGCCAGGCGATAATCGCCATAAACCGGGGCCAGCAGCGCTCCCTCGTACACCGCTATGAAGGGCGGCAGCAGGGGCTGAGCATCGGGACGGGTGAAGTCGAAATCGATGGCCGCGACCTTTTCCTGCCGCACGGGCGGCTGCGTTTTGTCCTCGCCCGCCCAATAGGTGACGGTGAGTCCCTGGGCCTCGGTGAACGCGGATGCGGGGATGAAGTAGCTGAGGAACAGCGTGCGGCCGTAACGATCCTGATGGCGCTGAAAAACGCCCGTGGGATAAAGCTGTTGCAGCAGCGCCAGCATCCCTTCTTCCTTGGGTTCGAGGATGAAGAGGACATCGCCGGCGGGAGGTTGGCGCAGGGGGATATGCTGGGCCGGATTCAGGGGAATCGCGTTGTGAGCACCGCCGATGAATCGTATGGCCGAGTGTCCGACGTATTGCGGATCGAGAAAGATGGTCAGGTCGGCGGGCTGCTCGGCCAAAAATTCGCCAATGGCCGATTCCTCCGGGCTGTACGCGTACCACACCGCGGGATCAACCGCCTGGACGCGGAAATACGTGTTCAGGTTGATCGCCATGATGAGGATGACCAGCGCAGTGAGGAGCGAGAAGAGAGGGCGGGTGCGTTTTGCCCCGAACGCCTTCTTCCAGGCCCGCCACAGCGCGGTGAAAACCACCGCCGTCAGCAGGTAGACCAGGGGGATGACGCCGATGGGGCGGCGGGCGTTGGGCGCTTCGTGCGCAGTGGAAAGCACGGCCAAGCTGATGAAACTGCCGAACCACAGCAGATAAAGCGCGGGCAGCTCCTTCCAGAACCAGCGCACGGCCCAGATGAGCCCCAGGACGAACATGACGCCCACGGCTGCGGGTAGCATGGGCGCGCCGGGCAGATTGTTCAGCGGAGCCATGTCTCCCCGAACATTGAACATAAACAGAACTTTGTGCAAATTCGACCATACAGGAGCGTAGCTCCCCGCGGCCTCCACATCCCGAAACACCGAAATGTGGTTCATGCGGCCGAGGAAGATGGACCAGTGATGAAAGACATACGCGGCCAGGGGCGCTGCCGCGATCATCGCGGCGGCGAGAAAGAGCCCCATGCCCGCCAGGTCGCGCCGCCATCGTTCCCGGTGGGTGATGAGCCAATAGGCGAAATAAGCCAGCGCCAGGAAGGGAACCACCCGGTAAGCAGTGTAGGTGTTCAGCCCCAGCGCCAGCATCGCGCCCGAAAGCGCCCACCAGCGCCGCCGACCGGTTTTCAGCGCCTTGATGAGAAAGAGCATCTGCAGGCTCAGCACCAGCGGCGCCAGGATTAGCTCGTACACGATGCGGCTGAAGGTGACATGCCAGCGATCAGCGGCCAGCAATGCGGTGGTCAGCAGGGCGATGCGCTGCTCGAAGATCTCCCGGGCCAGGGCGTAAAAGGCCAGCACGGTGAGCGCGCCCGCGGCGGCCGACGTCATGCGCAGGGTGGTCACGCTCTGCCCGAACAGCTTGATGAAGAGGGCGATGATCCAGGTGAACAGGGTGGCCTGGCCCTCGTTGGTCTCGGCGTAGGGCATCCAGCCGCCGCCAGCCAGCCATTTCAGCGCGTCCAGACCGTTGTTGGCTTCGTCCGATTGCAGGCCATGGGGATAGCTGCCCAGGGCGTAGAAGCGGGCGAAAATCGCGACGGCCAGGATCAACAGCAGGATGAGGATGACCGAGCGGCGACGCAGCGCGGGCGCATACCAGGACGCGGCCGCAGCCTCCTCCGCGGCCGGGTCGGGCGAGGAATCATCCCACCACACGCCCGCCAGGAAGAGCGCCAGCCCCCCCAGCCACACCCACAACGCCCATCCGCCGTACGCTTCCCGCGCGAAGCCGCCCAGGGTGGCGATGCCCGCCAGCGCCGCGCCCGCCGCGGCCGATCCCCAGCCGATGCGATCCCATTTGCGGCGGGGCGGCAGCGCTGGCCAGGGATGCGGGCCCGCCGCAAACCAGGCGAACACGCCGCCAGCCAGCGCGAATATGAGAGCGCCGGCGCTGGCGTTGCCATCTCCCAGCCATTTCTGGGCGATGACGGCGAGGATGAGTGCGGTGAGGATGCCGAGGAGGGAGCGCATTGGGTAGTGTTCAGTGTGTCAGTGTTCAGTAATCAGTAAATCAGTGAGCAGTAATCAGTAGGTCAGTGAACAGTGGTGCAGTCGCCAGGAGCGGCGCGCCGATGCCGATGAAAATCCGTTGTTACGTCATTCCGACGACCGCAGGGAGGAGGAATCTCCCAGGTGCGACGCACCTTTCGGTCGCTGCGCTCTCTCAGTCGAATGCGAAATTGCAAATCAATCGCTCTGGCCCACCACCTCATAATGCACCACGGTGGGTTCGAATTCCAGCAGAAATTCCTGGTCTTCGGGGTAGTATTTGGCGACCTCAACGTCCTCGCCCGCGAAGGCCCGGATGGCGTCCAGGCTCTCCCAAAAGGTCATGGTGATGAAATGGGTGACCTCTCCCTCGGGGCGTTCGAGGATGTAAACGCTGAGGTTGCCGGGCGTGGATTGGTAGTCGGGGATGGCGCGGGCGTTGAGGAATTCGCGGTAGGCGCGGGCTTTTTCGGATGGCACGCGTCCATGCCACATACGGACAATCATGTTCTGCTCCTTGAGGCAACGGAGCCGCAAAATGCGGCGGAGGGATCGGCTTGACAGCGTGAAACGTGATGCGTGACGATCGATCCGCCCTTGAGCATCACATTTCACGCATTTTCGGATTTCCGACCTCGAACTGCAGGCTACTTCAGCATCGGCATCCAGACGCCTTTTTCTTTGGCCGTGCGGATGGCGATTTCGTAGCCGGCGTCCGCGTGACGCACCACGCCCGTGCCCGGGTCGGTGGTCAGCACCCGTTGCAGCCGCTGCGCGGCTTCGGGCGTGCCATCGGCCACGATGACCATGCCCGCGTGCTGGCTATAGCCCATGCCCACGCCGCCGCCGTGATGAAAGCTGACCCAGGTGGCGCCGCCCACCGCGTTGATCAGCGCATTGAGGATGGGCCAGTCGCTGATGGCGTCGGAGCCGTCTTTCATCGCCTCGGTTTCCCGGTTGGGGCTGGCCACCGAGCCCGCGTCCAGGTGGTCGCGGCCGATGACGATGGGCGCGGAGACCTGGCCGCTGGCCACCAGCTCGTTGAACTTGAGCCCGGCCTTGACCCGGTCGCCGTAACCCAGCCAGCAGATGCGGGAGGGCAGACCCTGGAATTTGACCCGCTTCTGCGCCATCTTGATCCAGCGCACCAGATGATGATCCTCGGGGAAGAGTTCGATGATGGCCTCGTCGGTGCGGTAGATATCCTCGGGATCGCCCGAAAGCGCCACCCAGCGGAAGGGGCCTTTGCCTTCGCTGAAGAGGGGGCGGATGTAGGCGGGCACGAAACCGGGGTAATCGAAAGCGTTGGTTACGCCCGCGTCATAGGCCATCTGCCGCAGGTTGTTGCCGTAATCGAAGACGATGGCGCCCCGCTCCTGGAAGGCCAACATCGCCTCCACGTGGCGGGCCATGCTTTCCATCGCCAGCGCCTTGAACTTCTCGGGGTCGCGCTCCCGCAGGGCCACCGCCTCCTCGAAAGTCATGCCGCGGGGGTAGTAGTAGAGGGGATCGT
>JALXAF010000117.1 GCA_026992375.1 Anaerolineae bacterium | reverse complement strand
CACTCAAGTTGCGCATCAGCCTGAAAGAGTAGTTTTGCTGAAAAGCCTCCCCCTTTTGCCAGGGAATTTTCTCAGCGAATGAAGCGAAGGGTTCTGTGGCTTCCTGCACGGGCGCATTGGCTCCTTTTTTCACCAACCGAAGTACGATTTGGCTCGGGCGGTGCCAGGTGGTTCTCGCCCGCCAGGCCAGGGGAAGCTTCAGCAAATCGCCCGGATGCGCCCGCGATGGGATGGGATCGTAACCCAGAAATCGGGCGGAAGTGGTATCCCCGTCGGGGTAGAGGATCTGGGGTTTGACTTGATGGGGGCGAACGATCTTATCGACTTTCAGGGTTCCAAGTTGGGCCATGCGGGCGCTCCAGCGCTCGCCAGCGGTGACAGGCGCCAGGGCCATGGTCTCGGCATCGTAGAGGCCAGCCGTAACTGGGTAATCGCCCGGAGGCGTTCCAGCCGGAAGCAGGAAAAAGACATGGTTCCATGCGGGCGATAATGGCGTCCATTGGCTGGTAGGCGCATTCCGATCATCCACCAACATCCTGTCTATTTGCGAAAGCTGGTAGCCTTGCGCATCCAGAACGCGGAGGGTGAGCTTCTCCTTTCGAGGGTGCTCCTGTACGACCATCCAATGTCCACCGGCCCAGCCATCACCTGCATTATCAGACGCGGGATACAAAAGCATGGCAGAAGCGAAATCAACGAGCTGAACCCTGCCATCGAAAGTCCAGGGAATGGGGGCAGGGGAAGCTGGCAGCGAAAAATCGGGATGATCACCCAATTCGAAGATCGCAAGGGTCACACCTTCTTGCTCCAAGAGGGTGTGCCGGGCGCCATTTTTTTGCAAAAGAAAATGGATCAGCCCCTGGGCATCGTAGTAAACCGGAGCTGCCCAAACCAACGCTTCATCCGACCATCCCACATGTCCCACCCGGGTGAAATGAGTTGTCAGCCTGGCCAACTCTGGCGGCGCGGTTTGCTCATCGGCCGGCACAAAGTAAACAGGTGTCCGCGCGGTATAGAGAAATTCGAAGCTCCTGGGGCGTAGCTGGTTGTGTTCACGCGCAGCTTTGGGGATGATCCAGATATCTGGAGGTCGCGTCAACTCATTGAGCTCCTCCGCGGTGGAGACGAACAACTCATCGAAAGACATGGTGGGACGGACTCCGTTGGCCCAAACATGGAAATAATCATGATACGAGAGCGCGCTCTCCACCACCAGCAAGATCAACAATCCCCCAACAGCGATGCTGGCCAATGAAACACTCTTGCGCCGGAAAAAGTTCACCCATCGCGTAAACCCCAACGCGGCAAAGATTGCACTGAGCACAAAGATGGGGGAAATGTGTGTCCAGATGGGGCCATCGGGTGCATAAGAGAGAAAAGCGGGCAAAAGGAGAACAAAATAGTGGATTAGAAGGAATTGATTGATCGGCCGCCGAATACGGCGAATCGAAGTCAGGAGCCCCAGGAGAAAGAAAAATGCCATCACGGGATCAAACAAAGGTCGTCCCGGGATATTGTGCCGCCATATCGGATCGCCCAGCCAACCATACATGCCTGCATAGACCCATATCTGATGCAGAAACATCTCGAGTAGACGCCCCTGGTTTACTGCAGGATTGAAAATAAAGACATCTGTGAATCGATCTGAATGAAAGAGGACTCCTTTTAATACCACCCCCGTGAAATAAGGGAGCGCGAATATCATAAAACCGGCCCAATAGAGGATAGCAGGAAGCAGCCACTTCTGTAACCGGCGGCTTGTTAACGCAAATCGTGAAGTGTCGAATTGAGGCCGTTCATGCCATCCAAATACCATCCAAACGATGCCCATGGCCAGAGGCAATGCCAGCGTTGCTACGTAGGTGTGAATAATTATCCCCGTAAGCAACCCACTGATGAAGAAATCACGGAGGCGGCGATATTGCCACGCCCGCCAAAAGAAAAGATAGATAAGCACCTGCACCAGGGGCAACAATGCGC
The DNA here is from genome assembly GCA_026992375.1 of Anaerolineae bacterium. Lineage (GTDB taxonomy): Bacteria > Chloroflexota > Anaerolineae > J102 > J102 > M2005. The sequence continues at coordinate 5,793 of JALXAF010000117.1, read as the reverse complement.
TAGGAAATGCCAGACGGCTGAAATGAACAAAGGTCAACGTGATCGCGTATATCGTGCCGGCCCAGAATGCGGTTCCCCAGTGCCTGTATCCTGCAAAAATAAAACGCATAAGAGCCCATGTCGTCCCAATCCCAGCCAGAATGCCGGGCAGCCTGAGGGCGAAAGGAGTCCGCCCCAGCGCCAGAATGAATGGAACCTGGACATACGAGATAAGTGTGCCATGGTGGCTGACCTGGAAGAAATTTCCACGAAGAATGTGAAGAGCGCCAAGGCCGAAAGCGGCCTCATCGTTACTAAGGCCTGGAGGCAGGGAATGGCTGTGCTGAAACCGAAAGAATGCAGCCAAAGCCACAGGTATGATGAGCAAGACGAAAATGACCCATTGGGAAGGAGAGCCGTGCTCGATCTTTTTCTGTTCATTGAAGAATGCGTCCATGACCTATTCCCCGACAACAAGCTCTCCCAGCCAAATCTGATCCGAGGTTTCGCCCGCGCGATTGTGCGTTTGCCGTCGCTGCATGGTGTCGGGATCGTACATGCCCACGCGTAATTGATAGGTTCCTGGAGGCAGATCGGGCGGTAGATTGAGGATGTATGTGTCTTCCATCAGTTCTCCCGGCTGCCAGCGGGTCGTGGGGGTAAAATTGAAGCCCGGTTGGCTGTCCACCTGGCCCCAGCTCTTGCCCTGGGCATCCACGAAAGCAATGAAAACATGATCGTTTTCCACCACGTTGCGCAACGCCTGCCATTGCAGCGTGATAACGATAGGGCTCCCCGGTCGGGGATCGCCATGAACATGATACCCCAAAAGCTGAGCACGATCCTCGAAGATCGTCCAATCTTCGGTGGGCAGATGGGGCGAATAAATCGTGCTGGCCGAGGTTCGATGCCACTGGATTGGTACAACCAGGATCGCCAGACTCACCCCCAGGCCCGCGAGCAAAGGCCATTGTCGCTTCCAGACCATGCCCCCGCCCCATAGCGCAAGGGTGAGAAGGGAGAGGAACGCGCCGACGCGGCGCACGGGCGTTTGTGCAAAGCGGAGAATAACCTGATGTTGGCCCGCGGGGATTTCCGCAGCGACCAGTCCCATCTCCGTGTCAGGGTAGGTTCTCACTGGCTTCCCATCGACGAATACCGTCCAGCCGGGGAAGAAGAAGGTGTGCCAGCGCATGGTAAAGGGCTGGGAATGATCGACGGTGAGGACTTGCCGCAATGCCGCTTGTTCGAGAACCTGGATTTGAGGGACGCCAGGGACGGGGGGATAGTGCGGAGGCGAGTCATCCGGCAGGAACCACTCCTCACGAACACCCTCAGCCCATACGGGCAGATACTCGAAAAGCCAGGCTCCTCCATATCTGCGCAGCCAGAGGCCCGTCTGGAAGTCATACTCACCCAGAATGCCGGGTTTTAGATCCGATTCCTCCAGAGGCTTTTCGCCCATGGGGGTTGTGGCCATGGTCTGTAACGTTTCGGGAAAGGAGTGAGGGATGACCCACAGACTTAGCAGCAAAACAACGAGGAGCGCCACCGCCACCGCGGCGGGCTGGCGAGCGGGCCGGGGCAGGAGTCTCCCCATCATAGGCGAAAATCCCGCGAGATAGGCCAGGGAAAAGGTGAGTAATGCGTTCCACCGCCATGGGAATTGGAGATACGCGAGCTGGGGGAGCATGGGCAAAAGGGGCTGGGAAAGTCGCAGCATCATGAAAATGGCAAAGAGCGCCATGCTGCCAGCAAAAAGGAAATGCGCGCGCTGGCGTCTTTTCATCTGCGGCCAGACGATGAGCGCCGCTATCACCCCCAACAAGACGAGATAAAACTGCATTGTCGTCATGGCATAGGGCCCAGGCGGACTTTGGGCGCCGGGGAAACGAATCAGGCTTCCCACATGGGATTGTAGCAGTTCAGCGTAAGCCTGGACGCCCGAGGTCACGGTCGAAGCATGGATGTACTGGACTTCTCGGGCGCCGGGCAAAAGGAAGAAGGCCGCCAGCCCAATCCCCGACAACGCCATCACCGCCAACTTCACCCAGACAGCAGACAGGGATGCGAAGACGCCTGTCCGATTCGGTTGGATGTCAACAAGAATCCAGCCCAGGCCATACACCACCAGCATGGGCGCAAAGAGAATTACACTGAGGTTGTGCATCAAGAAAAAGGCTGCCAGGATCGCCCCACCAGGGATCGTCCATGCGCTACGACGATTTTGGCCAATGTGCCACATGGTCAGGAGTAACAAGGGCGGGAACAGGAACGCCCAATGTTCGGGCAATGCCGCCCGGATAAAGGCGTCTCCAATGCGATAGGTGGCGTAGGTATAAAAGAGCGCCCCGATAAAAGCGCCTGCACGGCCCAATTGATGCCGGGCAAACGCATAAAAAGCCCAGGCAGGCAGGAGAAACCCCAGGCCAATGAGCAACCGAAAGGTGTTGAGGACCCCAACCCCCAGGACATGCATCCATTCTCCGATATAATAAATCAGCGGCGCGTAGAAATTGAAGACAGGGAAACCATATCCAAAACCCATCTGTGGCAACCAGCGAGGCCATACAGCCCCGCCCCGCAGGGCGAGATCCAGTGCATAGAGGCGGTAAATGTGATGGTGCCCATCATGCGTCACCGGCAATGTGTCCCGCAATAATGGCTGAAACAGAGGCAAAATGCACACCAGCAAGGCAACGCCCGCGAGGATGTCCTTCTGCCATGGACGAAAACGAATGCGAGGAATCATGGTCTGGACGCCTCGACCGGGAAGGAGAGAAGTTCGAGAAAATCGCTTTCCGCTCCTGCTGCCGTGCGGACGCGTACCCGTTCGCCCGAGGTGGCATCATAGAAAATGACAAGCACGTGATACTCGCCAGGAGGAGCGGAGTCTGGGATGGATAAAGCCCGGCGATCCCCAATGGTTTCGCCCGGCTGCCAGGAGGGAGTGGGGCGGAACCCGTTGCCAGGACGCCAGTCGAACGCGTTCACCAACCTGCCGTCGGGGCCAATAAGCTGGGTAGAAAGCACCATATCTTGTTCGACCGGTGCGCGGGCCTGCCAAACAAGCTCCATTTGCAGGGTGTCGCCTCCCCAGACGCGTTTCCCGCCATACGCGGGAGCGCGTTGCACCCGTGCACCGACGAGGCGAATGGCGTCACCGAAGGAAACACCCTCTTCCCAATTTTTCAGAGAATCTCCTGGCGGCAGACTGTATAAACAAAGGCGCACCTGGGGGCCCGTCCATTCACACGACGCCAGATAGCCCACCTGATCCAACCATTGTTCAACGATGCTGTTGGGATCGCCCTCCATGACGCGCGTAAGCACAAGCCAGGCGCGCCGCGCTCCCTTCAAGTCGACCAGATGCGCGGTTTGCCAGTCTTCTTCCCTATCGGTCAAATTTTCCCGAATCAGATCGATACGTTTGGGGCAGCGGCCCTGGCAATAATTCAACATGGCCACGGTAGGCTCCTCCAGGTTCTCCGTCCACAAATCGGTAATCAACACATCATCAGCGCGACTCTGGGCTTTGATCTTTTCCGCCGCCGCCAGGTAACCAAGTTCAGGGTGATACCGATCGTCGGCATAGACCGTGCGAATCGCCAATATAGCCACGGTGCCCCAGGCCAGGGCCAGCACGACCCCCGCGGCGATTGAGTCGCGCGAATGTCGCTTGGCTGAGAGCGAGAAGGCGCATTGCCACAGCCCCCCCCAGGTGAGTGCGACGCCCAGGGCAATCACCAAAAAAGCAACCCATCGCTCCGTTCCTCCGCCCGATCTCAACCAGGCGATATCCAGGTTGGACGCGGTGAGAAATCGGGCCATGCCAGCGACGGGCCAATGCGCGATCTCCCAGGTAATCGCCGGGCCGGTGAGATGACGGGGAAGCAATTCCTGTCGAATATATTGATTAAAAGGCGTGAAGACGCCGATCATCTGGATGAGGATGCTGATCCCGAGAAGGGCATTCCGCCCAAGCACTCCTCCATATCCCTGCTGTTTCAATTTATTCCAGCCCCAGGGGAACGGGAGCATGAGCAACGGAATCAAAGGCACCAACTGGCGCGGCCCATAGCTCCAATAGCCCCACCAGAAGGGATTTGTGGTTGAGGCCAGGACATAAAAAAAGGCGCCGCCGATGGCAATGAAAGCGACTTCAGGATGGGAACGCGTCAGTGTAGGAATTCCCCAAAGGCTGATGATCAGAACCGGTGCATAAATCAGCAATCCCCATCCCGGACTTATCAAAAGCGCGGCCAAAGCATAGAAATTGATTCCTTGTGCAAAGTAATGCGGAACGCCTGGCAGGTGAAGCAGGGCCAATACCCAAACGCTCACGAACAACGCGACATCGAAAAGCAGGAATAGGAGAATGCGTTTCCACGGCGAGAGAGAGCGAAGGGAGGCGCTGCTCCGGGCCAGCAGAGAAGCAGGACCGCCCGGCAGAGGGAGACCTTCAACGAACCGGAGGATTGGTTTCCAAAGAACGAGAATGAGGAAAAAGGGCAAAAACGCGATCATCGTGCCCTTGATCTGTACAGTAGCCCAAAAAGCCACGCCACCGAGAAGCAGCGCCTTTTTATCCTGATAACGATAGAACCTGTCCAACAGCCAAAACGTAAGCAACAGAAAGCAAGCGGCTGTGGGTTCACGAAACAGGAATCGGCTATAAGGCCAGGCCAGTGTCCCCAGACCGTAGATCAACGCGGATACCAGGCCCAGTTTTCTTTCGTTTAGAAGTTCGTAGAAGTAAATCGCTAGCAGCAGCGCGGTCAGTGCTGGCGCCAAGGTGCTAAGGAGGACGGGAAACTGGAAGCCTCCCAGTTGTGGAATTCGCGAGGAAAGCCACAAAAAAGGCGTCTCCAAAACAGAGAAAAGCCAGCCGTGGGCTTGAAGGCCCTGCAGGTCGCCACGCAAGATGGCCTGCGCACCATCGAGGTAAAACCAGTCATCAGGGCTGTGGGGGACGCCGCTGTAAGTCAGGAGATAGGCGAACGCAAGAAAAACGCCCGTTAGAATCGAAGGCCCGAGGATGGGGCGACGATGCCACTTCAGTTTCGATGTCGGTTCCATTTTTACACCCACAGTCCTCCCATCACCGCCAGCAGGGTGATGATGCTGATGTAGCCGTTCATCTTGAAGAAGGCCATATCCACCCGGCTCAAGTCGTCGGGCTTGACCAGTGTATGCTCGTAGATGAGCAGTCCGGCCACGATGAGCAGCCCCAGCCAGTAGAGCCAGCCCAGGCCCGCGACCAGCCCCACCGCGGCCAGCAGCAGCACGGTAAGTGCGTGAAAAATCTGGGCCAGCCGCAGAGCGGCCGGGATTCCGAAGCGGGCGGGGATGCTGTGCAGCCCCTCCCGACGGTCGATTCTCACATCCTGGCAGGCGTAGATGAGATCGAAACCCGCGATCCACACGGCCACCGCGGCCCACAGCGCCCAGGGGATGGGGCTGGACAGATCAGCGGTGACCGCAGCCCAGGCGCCCGCGGCGGCCGCGCCATCCACAACCCCCAGCCAGATGTGACACAGCCAGGTGAAGCGCTTGGTGTAGGCGTAGCCTACCAGCCCGACCATGGCGATGGGGGCCAGCATTAGCACGAATGTGTTCAGCAGCCAGGCGGCGAGCAGAAATACGCCCAGGCTGATGAAGCCCGCCAGCCACACCGCATTCTTGCTGATCTTGCCCGCCTGGATGGGGCGATTGGCGGTGCGGGGATTGCGGGCGTCGATCTCCGCGTCGATGGCCCGGTTGAAAGCCATGGCTGCGGTGCGGGCCGAGGCCATCGCCACCGTAATCCACACG
>JALXAF010000116.1 GCA_026992375.1 Anaerolineae bacterium | reverse complement strand
GGCCTGTGGGCGGGCTCACCGACGACGCCCGGTGGGCCGCACAGCAACTATCCCTGGCGGGCGCACAGGTGCATTTCATGGTCAACGATGTGGATGACGCGCACGACCGCTATCCTTACCAGCACAGCAAATTCGCGGTCGTCGATGGCGAAACCCTGCTGCTGAGCACCGAAAACTTCAAGCCCTCCAGCATGCCCGAGGACGCGGCCGACGGCGACACCCTGGGCCGTCGCGGCTATGCAGTCATCATTCGCGACGCCACGTTGGCGGGTCGAGCCGCGCTGGTTTTTTCTCTGGATGATGATCCGGCTCACGACGACATCTTCGCCTGGCGAGAAGAGCACCCGGTTTACGGCGCGCCGCCAGAAGGTTACATGCCGCCCTCGCCCGGAAATCTGCAGGGATACCCGGTGCGGCATCCCCGGCCACTTGATTTGGACGACGCCACCGCGGCCGCGCTCTTCACCTCGCCCGAAACCAGCCTGCGTCCCAGCCCGCTGCTGGATCTGATCAACCGCGCCGGGCCGGGCGACGTCATCCTCACCCAACAACTCTACGAACATCCCTACTGGGGCGCGGTGGATAGCAACCCCGCGGGCGATCCCAACGTGCGGCTGCAAGCCCTCATCAACGCAGCCCGCCGCGGCGCGACGGTGCGCATCCTGCTGGACAGTTTCTTCGATTTCTCGTACAATGCGCGCAGCAATCTCAACACCGTTCGATACGTCAATAGCGTCGCTCAAACCGAGCATCTGGATTTGATCGCGCGGCGGGGCAACCCCGCGGGCGCGGGCCTGCACGCCAAACTCCATCTCCTGGCCCTGGGCGATGAACGTTGGGCGGTGCTGGCATCCATGAACGGCAGCGAGGCCAGCAACAAGCTTAATCGCGAGATGGGACTGGCCCTGCGAAGCCGACAGGCCTACGACTATCTCAAAGCCGTTTTCGACGGCGATTGGCAGGCGGGCTCACTGCAAGCCCCCGTCCCCGCGGACTGGCGTCGCCCCGATTGAGCCAGCGGTTATGTTGATGCGCTGCGTCGGAAGTGTGTTCCGGCGCACCTTTCCCTCCGACCCCGCCGGAACGTATTTCCGGCTGGACGCAATTTCGTATGCGCCATTCTGTGCAATCAGCCCCCACGCCTCCCGAAACCACCTTCAAGCTCCGCCCCGGACATCCTTTCGCCCGCGAAGTCAGGCGCATCCTGCTGGAGCAGGTGGATCGGGCGCTGTGGCAGCTCACTACGCCCCATCTGCCCGTTGACCCCGCGGTGCATGACGCGCGCAAATGCTTCAAGCGCATTCGCGGGGTGCTGCGCCTTGTGCGGGATGACATTGGGCCGGAGCGCTTTGCCCAGCTCAACGCCCTGTTCCGCGATGCGGGCCGGGCGCTCTCCGATATCCGCACCAGTGCGGTGCTGGGCGAAACCCTGACCAAAGTGCACGAGCGCTATCCCGACCAGCTCTCGGAGGATGAGGCGAGTCGGCTGGTTGCCCGCCTGCAGGCGCACCACGCTGCGCTGCGGGATGATGTTTTGCCTCAGGCCCGGCTCTTCGAGCAGGTCGCGGCCGAGCTGCAACGGGGACGCGCGCTCATCGAGCAGTTGCCCCTGCATGGCGATTACTTCCCCGCGGCGGGCATGGCGCGGGTCTATGCCCGCGGCCGCAGCGGCCTCAAACGCTGCCAGAAAGACCCCTCCGTCCCCAACTTTCACGAATGGCGCAAACGGGTCAAATATCTGCGCTACCACGTGCGCATTTTCTCCCCGACATGGCCGCCGGTGCTCGCCAGCGTCACCGAAGAGCTGGTCACCCTCTCGGAGCTATTGGGCCTGGATCATGATCTGGCGGACCTGCACCGCACCCTGACCGAACATCCCGAACTGCGCCTGCGCGGCCCCGAACAGGGCAAGACCGTGCGCCTCATCGAAGCCTATCGTAAGGAGCTGGAGGCCCGCAGCTTCAGCATCGGCCTGCGCGTCTACGCCGAAAAGCCGGATGATTTCGTGCGTCGGATGCGGGCCTACTGGCGGGCGTGGCGAGACGAGTGGGACGACGGGCGATAGCCATTCAAGGTGCGACGCACTTATTGCAAGACATGGCCGCACCCCTTCACGTTCTGAAGTTGTCCAGGTGACGCCTTGGGCAACGCCTGTTTCAAGTGTGTCGCACCTGTAGAGCTTGCAGCCCGTTACTTGATGCTCAGCGACGCGATCAGCGCATCCAACTTCGTCAAATCGGGCTCCCAGGCGTCGCCCGGCAACGCGTCCAGCTCCGCTGATTTTTTTGCCGGCCACCCCAGCCCGTCGGCTTGAAACGCGTCTGCGTCCGCTTGCGGAATGGCCTCCAGCCCATCGGGGAGGGCGTCGGTGCGGACGGGGAAGAAGAATGCCACTAGATAGCGGCCGTCCGGGGTGAAGCCCTGATAGATGTAGCGCAAGCCCTCGTTGGTCAGGGGCGTGGCGTCCATGGCGAACCGCCCCACGAACCTGAAGCCGTTTTTGTCCGGGGCCTGGCGCAACTGCGTGGCGAAATCATTGATCCCGAAGGTCTCCTCCACGGGCAGCGCCGGCAAGCCCCGCACCGGTTTGGGCTCGGGCAGCTTGCGGCTATATGCTTTGATCATGCGGAGCTGATCCGCCACCGCTCGGCTGTCGTGTTCCTGCCAGAGCTGCGCGTAGGCCGCGGCCGGGATGATGTAGATGACCGGCGCGCCCGGCTCCCGTTCTTTGGGGACGCTGACGCCGTTGAACAGGATCTGGATGTGGGTGGGCAGGCCCGTGGGGCCCGGCGGGTGCATGTTGTCGTAGAGCGTGGCCGGGACCAGCACCGCCTGCCAGCTTTCCACCAGCCCCTGATCGTCCAGCGAGACGCCCGCGGGCGAGACGTCGATGTCGGCGGGAGCGGGGCTGGCCGCGGGCGGGGTCGGCGATGGCGCAGGGGCTTCTTTCTGCGGTTGCGCGGCGGGCGCTTGGGTGGGGCTGGTGGGCGTGCTGTTCGCAGATGGCGGCGCGCAGGCCGCCAGCAGCGCGGCCAGGGTGAGCAGCAGGATAAGTGGGATGAGGCGTCGTAGCGTCATGGGGGCGGTGATGGCCGTCTCGGGCCTGAGCGTGGGGGGGCGGTGGGGTGTGGCGAGCGGGGCCGCGGCAGATAGGCGAACGAAAATCCCTGGTTACGTCATTCCGACGAGCACAGGGAGGAGGAATTTCCTCGCTTGCAAGGGGTTTTCTCGGTCGCTGCGCTCCCTCGAAATGACGGCCGTAATGCGTGATTCGTGATGCGTGACGACCTCACGCATCACGAATCACGCATTACGAATTACGCATCACGCCCGTTGCCGACTCGCCCAACGTTGGCTTTGCCAACCTTCAGCAGCCAGCGGGCATTCTATTTACGAAACAGATCGATGAAGCTCATGTTCAGCGCCCGCAGCGCCCAAATGGTGAGGAGCATCCAGACGATAGCCTGAACGAAGTAGAGCATCAGCGAGTAGGGCAGCAATTGCTCGAACGTCCCCAGGCGCAAGATGAGGTTGGGCCCGATCTGCGAAATCTGATAAATGCCCAGCATGGCCGGGGCTGAAGGAGGCGTCAGGGCCAGTGCGCCCAGAGCAATGGTGGTGTTGGCGTGTATATCCAGGCCCAGCGGCATGGCCAAAATCACCAATAAATGGAAGAGAAAGAAGAATGTCCACATCACGATGGTGACGCCTAGGGCCAGAAGCAGGTCTTTCATGCCCACCTCGATGCTCAGCGCGTCCTGAACCGCGCCCACGATCTTCCCCCGCCAGCAGTCGTTGATCCCCGGCATCCAGGTCAGCAAGCGATCCACGCCGCTGGTCACGGCGTCGACATAACGGATGGCCAGCAAATAGCACGCCAGCACGGCCACCGAGATCAGCATGCTGCGGATCATGGAACCGGGCGACATGGTGGATTGCACGCCCAGCGAGATAGTCAGCACAATGGTGGCGATGCGCATAATCTGGGCGATCATGCGCTCGACCATCATCGACGTGGTGGCCTGGGGCAGCGTGGCCTCGGTGGTCTGGCCCGTGATGACCACGCGGCTGACGTAGTTGGGAATAGGTGTGAGGATGGGAACGATGAAGCTGGCGTTGGCGGCGTGAGAAAGCCGTTTGAACGAGGGCTGGCGGCCCAGCAGCCACCACCATCGCACATCGATGAGGAAAATTCCCGCCAGCAAAAAGACAATGCCCGCCAGCGCCAGTAGATAGTTGGTGCATCGCATCACATGCATCATCTGCTGCACATCCACGAAAAGCGCCGTGGCGATAACGAGCAAGATGATGACGATGCCTGCAATCCAGTAAGAGCTGTTGCTCTGTCTTTTGGACGCTTGCGATGGCGCGGGCGCTGCGGGGGAGGGGGCGGGGTTTGGCATGGGCGATGGATGGAGTCAGGAGAGTGTGGATTCGGCTGGGAAAGGGCTTGCCGCCAGGTCAAATTTGAGATTGCTGGGTTCCGAGGGTTGCAGTGGCTATGGTATCATAAAACCGCTTGAATGATGAACGTTCGCACGCCATTGCATCGAAGTCGTCATTCCTCTTTCTCTTTGGAGCAGACCATGACGTCGCATTCACAGAAACCCATCGCCATCGTCGTTCACGGCGGAGCCGGAGACATTCCCGAGGAGCGCCGGGACCCGGCCGAAGCGGGCTGTCGAGCCGCGGCGGCCGTGGGCTGGGATTTGCTGGCCGGGGGCGCGTCCGCGCTGGATGCGGTGGAGGCGGCGGTGCGGGCCATGGAGGATGATGAGGCGTTCAACGCGGGACGGGGCTCGGTGCTGAACGCGGCCGGCGAGGTGGAGATGGATGCGGGCGTCATGGATGGGGCCACGCGGCTGCCGGGCGCGGTCACGCTCATTCGTCATTTCCGGCATCCCATCACGCTGGCCCGCCTGGTGATGACCCGGACGCCGCATCACATTCTTGGCGGCGAGGGCGCTGAGGCCTTCGCCCGCGAGATGGGCTGTCAGCCTGTCCCTAACGACTTTTTCATTACCGAGCGACGTCTGGCGCAGTATCGCAAGCGCCTGCAGACCGAGACCGCCGACACCGTGGGCGCGGTGGCGCTGGACGCCGCGGGCAATGTGGCCGCGGCCAACAGCACCGGCGGCGTCAATTTCAAGTTGCCGGGCCGCGTGGGAGATTCGCCCCTGCCAGGCGCCGGATTTTTCGCTGACAATCGCTTTGGCGCGGTGGCCACCACGGGCCAGGGCGAGCACATCCTGCGCTCGGGCCTGAGTTTTTTGATCATGCGGCTGCTGGCCCAGGGCCTCAGCGCGCAGGAGGCCGCGGTCCGCGCCCGGCATTCCTTCCTCGATTGGGTTCCAGCGGGGCGCGCGGGATGGATCGTGCTAGACGCCTCGGGCGGGGTGGGAATCTTCCACACCACCCGCAACATCTCCTACGCCTGGCGCACCTCGGGCGTGGATGCGTGCGTCAGCGGGCTGGAGGCGCAAGACGCATGATGAGTCATACGTCAAACGTCATGCGTCAAAAAACTCCTTTCGCTATGCTTTGACGTTTGACACTTTACGTTTGTCGTAAATCTGTCGCTCCCTCCGTTCAGGTCAGAAAACTGTCGTGATTTAGAAAATCGGGATGCGGCTTTTGCCGTTCGTCGTATTCGGCGACTGATTCTTGGCTATCGACGACGTGCGGCATCGTGGCGATGCTGCGCACGGCCTCGGCGATAATGGAAACTGTTTTCTCTACATGGGTTTGACCGTTTGGTAAAGTCATCTTCGGATCGAAATAGTCGCCTTTGCCCGTGTGGTTCATGGGGCCTGGGTCGATCTTCGTCATTTTTCCCGCTGCCTTGAATTTGTTCCAGGCTGAGCCTCGGGCCACGGGCCAGCGGCCCGGAAAGAGAACGTCGCCGATGAGGGGAAATTTGTCTTTGCCGCCTTGCAAATGCCAGAGATGCTCCACGAAGGCGACGCCCGGATCATCGGTGAGCACGCCGCCGATGGAGATGATGTAGACGGGCGCGTCCAGGCCCAGGTTCAGGAACGGGGCCACGCCCACTGCGATCTGGCCGCCGCCGCTCCACCCCATGATGACCACGGGCGCCCCCCCCTCGATGGGATATTTCTCGCGATACAGGCTCTTGCTGATCTCTCGGGCGACGCCCGAATTGTTGATGGGCCCGTAGCGCGGGTCGGCCGAAACGGCCACGTTGAAGAGGTTGCGGGCGAAGATAAACCCCGCCAGCATGCCGCCGGTGACGGTTTTGCGGCGTTCTTGTATCTTGCGCCACAGCCAGCCGAAGAGTCGCTCGCCCGTCAGGGGGTTGTTGGTGACCGAAAAGGGAAAGACGTCGCTGATGATGGCGGCCTCGGGCGCAGCCTCATGCAATTTTTCCAGAAACACCCGCTCTCGGAATGAGATTTCATCGGCCGAAACGCCGCCGATGGCTGTGAGATAAACCAGATAAATGCCCGGCCGGCGCTCAGCTTCTGCAGGCGGCTTCTCCGTCGCTTCTTCATCCACTTCTTTCAACGCTTCTTTGCTGATGTCGGTGGGATTGGGCGCGTGTCCGCTCCAGCCCGCCCACCAGGAGAGCGCTTCGAGGGGAGAAAGCAGTGCCATGATGAAAAGCAAAAGCAGCGCCACGCCCAGCGCAGCCAATGCTGTGTTGACAGCCAGATCGATCATTCCTGTCCTCCCTCAACGCCCTTCGCCGATTTCGCAGCCTCCAGCGTCAACTTGCGTTGCATCTTGACATATTCGAGCACCAGATCGTTCGGGTCTTTGTACTCCGCTTTTCCTGTGGTCAGCTTCAGGAACCACCGTTTGACGTCATTCAGCCGCAGGAATGAGAGGCTGCTGATTAGCTCCAGCAGCAGCCAGCCCAGCAAACTGACGATGATGGCCTGGATGAGATCGAATTGATAGGCGACCATGACGTTGAGCACCAGATTCACCGTAACCCAAATTCGCAACAACGCATATAGATAATAGCCTAGATGCGGCGTTAGGATGAGAAAGCCAAAGATGAATGGGGTGAAGCTGGTCGCCACCAGGATCAGCACATCCGCCAGAGGTTTATGCTTGCCGAAAAAGGCGGCTGCAAAAAATTGGATGGAAAGAGTCCACAGGAAGATGGAGAGGATGAAGAGAAAGGTGAAGGCGAAGATGGAGCGGATGAACTGGCCGCGACTGACCCGGTTGGCGAACAGGACGACGCTGTTGCCAATGATGAGTGAGAAGGTGGAGAAGATGAGAATGATCAGGGCCATCCATTGATCATGCGATAGAACCATCCTTGTGCTCCTGATGGGAAAGCATGACGGGCGAGCCCTCCTCGCCCGCCATGCAGAGGTCGATTATCTGGGGGTGGCCGCCATAAAGCTCAATATCCACTGGCCTTCGGCGTAAATGTTGAAAGAGCTGTCATTGCCAATGGCGTAGGACTGAGCGCCCTGCAACGCTTGAAGATATTGTTGCTCCTGCTCCATCACGCCCTTGGGCGAGGGACAGCTCTGTTTTGTCACCTGCCCTAGCTTGATGGCGATGGCGTTATTCACGCCCAGCGCGTAGGTTCCGGCGTAGTTGTTGCAGCCGGCGAAGCCATTGAATGCGCCGCCGGGATCCAGGAAGAGCGTGATCTTGGTTCCGGGCAGGACTGGCCTGGGCTCAGATTTGGCCTGAGTCATGCTCATCAGATGCCAGGTGGTGTTGATGATGTCCTGGACGGGAGGAGTCTCGGTGGGCGGGGCAGGCGTCTCTGTCGATGGGACGGAAGTCTCGGT
>JALXAF010000115.1 GCA_026992375.1 Anaerolineae bacterium | reverse complement strand
TTTTTTTGTTACTGGTCACACGTTTGACCACTCTCGCATGAAAAGCCCACGATGAAAAATCGCGTCTCCATCAAGGATATCGCCCAACAGGCGGGCGTCAGTCATTCGACTGTCAGCCGGGCGCTGCAAGGCACGGGCCGTATGAGCGAGGAGACGCGGGCCCGCATCATCGAGCTTGCGGAGGAAATGGGCTACACGCCCGACGCCCTGGCCCAAAGCCTGGTGCGAGGCAGCACGCGCACGGTGGGCGTGGTGGTGACCACCATCGCCGATCCTTTTGTGGCGGGCATTGTGGCGGGCATCGAGGAGGTGGCGGGGCGGGCTGGATACACGGTGTTGCTGGGAGCTTCGCACATGAATCCGGACAGGGAGATCGAAGTCGTGGAAAATCTGCGCCAACGTCGGGTGGACGCCGTCATCGTCACCGCGTCGCGGGTGGGGGATCATTACGGTGAACATTTGCAGCGCTTTGGCGTTCCCATCGTGCTGGTGAACAACATGGTGGAGGGCGAGTATCTTTACGCCATCACCTGCGATCAAACCAACGGCGCTTACCGGGCGACTACTCATTTGCTCAGCCTGGGGCACCAGCGGATCGCGTACATCGGTTCATCTTTCCGACAGCACTCTTCTCGAATGAGGCGGGCGGGCTATGAAGCGGCGCTGGCGGCCGAGGGCGTCCCGGTCGATCCCGCCCTGATAATCGCCCCCCAAGCGCAAAGAGATGTGGAGGTGGGACAGGCGGCGCTGAAGGCGCTTTGGCCCCTAAAGCCCACCGCCATCCTGGCCTACAACGATCTCACCGCCATCGGCGTAATGATGGCGGCCCGGGAGATGGGCGTGTGCATCCCCCAAGAGCTCAGTCTGGTTGGGTTCGATGATATCGAGGCCACGCAATTCGTGACTCCGCCGCTGACTACGGTGCATCAGCCCCGGGAAGCCATGGGGCGGGCCGCTATGCAAATGGTGTTGGATATCCTGCATCAGAAGGCCATCCACAACAGAAAACTCGACTGCGAACTGGTTATACGCGACTCCACATCCGCCGCGAGCCATCTCTCGCCCAGTGGCGACACCCCATCCATCGAACATGTTGCATGAAGGAGGAGCTGTTTCGAAAAGACATCCTACTTTCGCCCACCCCTAAATCCCAAATCTCAAATCCCAAATCCACTTTTTCCATTCAACTCAGAAGGAGACTTTCACCATGCTCAAGAAAATTATTTTTCTGATGGTCGCGTTGATCGCCGTCGTGGCGCTGGCCGCCTGCGCTGGTCAGACCGCCCCCACGCAGGCTCCGGAACAATCCGCAACCCAGCCCCCGGCCGAGCAGCCCACCGAGGCCGCCGCTCCCATCGAAGCCCCCACCGAGGCTCCCCAGGTCGCCCAATCCAACCTGGTCTTTGGCCTGGCTGTGCACGCCAATCCCGCTGAGGACAGTTTCTGGGGCGTGGTGCAAAAAGGCGCTCAGGACGCAGCCGACACCTATGGCATCACCCTGAAATCTGGCGGCAGCGGCGATCCTTCTCAGCAGGCGCAGTTGGTGGAAACCTACGTTAGCGACAAGGTGGATGGCATCATCGTCTCGCTGGCCAACCCAGATGCGATGAAAGACTCGCTCCAGCGAGCGAAGGACGCCGGCATTCCATTCATCACCATCAACTCGGGCGTGGATGTTTACAAAGAGCTGGGAGCCATCACCCATGTGGGCCAGACCGAGTTCGTGGCCGGACAGGGCGCGGGCGAGCAGTTCAACGCAGCGGGCCTGAAAAAGGTGCTCTGCGTCATTCACGAAGAGGGCAATATCGGCCTGGAGCAGCGCTGTGATGGCCTGGAGGACACCTTCCAGGGCACGGTGGAGCGCTTCAATGTGGCAACCACCGGCACGCGCGACATCGCGGGCACCAGCTCCAGCATCCAGGATAAGCTCATCGCCGAGAGCGATGTGGACGGCATGCTCACCCTGAATCCTGACATCGCTGGCGCAGCGTTGGATGCGATCAAGGCCGCGGGCCGGGATGTGAAGCTGGCCACCTTCGACCTCAGCCCCGCGGTGCTGGACGCCATCGATGCGGGGGACATTATGTTCGCCGTGGATCAGCAGCAATATCTGCAGGGCTATCTGCCCGTCGCCTTCCTCTATCTCTACAATGTCAACCTGAACACCGTTGGCGGCGGACAGCCTGTGCTGACCGGCCCGGGCATCGTGGATAAATCCAACGCCGCGCAAGTGAAGGCATTGGCGGAGAAAGGCACCCGCTAATCATCAAGCACCCCGGT
>JALXAF010000114.1 GCA_026992375.1 Anaerolineae bacterium | reverse complement strand
ATAAACTGCTCTCCCTCCCGGCCGTGGACCCGCGGTTCGTATGGCGTCCCCAGGAGCTGGACCTGCGGGCCTATGCTGGCCGCCGCGTCGATCTCACCTTCCTGGCCCACACCGACGACGCCGTGCCCTCGATTTTCCGGGTGGATGATGTGAGTCTGGAAGTGTGCGGCGCGTATCGACTCTATCTGCCACTCGTGCTGAGATAGGACGGCCGCTCATGCGGCGTCCGTCCACCATCGTTGCGCCCGACTCCGCCCGGCATGAATTGCCCCCGCGAAGCGCAGACAAACGCACAAATCGCACGCCCTGCAACGATGTACGCAGAACACCCCCTGAAATCCAACATATCAAAGGCGGGACGCCCGTCCCCTGGCGTCCGCCTTTTTCTTTCCGTCTGCTTTTCAGTACAATGTCCTTGTTTCTTGCTTGATCCTTATTTTCAACCCGCAACCATCGCCCACCCATCATGTCCCTCAAACCCCTGGTCTTATGGGCCCGAGACCAATATCCCGAGCCCTACAAACTCCGCTACACGCAGCGCACGCCCGCCGAAGCCCGCGGCCTCGTCCTCATCGACGGCCAATGGATTCCCTTTGTCTACCATCGAGAGAACTTGACGATCACCCTGGGCCAAGGGGAGGACGCCCGCGTCATTCACATCAACGAATGGGGCTGGGAGCAGGGAAACAGCCCGTTCTTCCTCACTTCGTGAAGGCGCATGACATCCGCCATCTACCTCAAACCCAACAAAGACAAACCCCTGCGCCAGCGCCACCCCTGGCTCTTCAGCGGAGCCATCGTCCGGGTGGAAGGCGCACCCGCGGCCGGAGAAATCGTCGATGTGCGGGCGAAAGACGGACGCTGGCTGGCCCGGGCCGAATACAACCCCCGATCCCAGATCCGCGCCCGGGCCTTCTGCTGGGATGAGACAACGCTCATCGATGAAGATTTCTGGTACGAACGGCTGGCCGCAGCCATCGCCCGCCGCGACGCCCTCGCGCCCGGCGCCGAAGCCCGCCGCCTCGTCTTCGCCGAAAGCGACGGCCTCCCCGGCCTCATCGTCGACCAATACGGCCAGCACCTGGTCGCGCAATTCCTCACCGCCGGCGCCGAAGCCCGCAAAACCATGACCGTGCGCCACCTGCGCGCCCTGCTCGACCCCGCCAGCATCATCGAGCGAGACGACCCCATGCGCCGCAAAGAGGGCCTGCCGCCCGCAGCCGGCGCACTGCACGGCCAGCCCCCCGCCGAGCCCCTGATCATCACCGAAAACGGCCATCGCTTCCTGGTCGACCTGCGCTCGGGACAAAAAACAGGCTTCTATCTCGACCAGACCGCCAACCGGGCGACCCTGGGCCCCCACTGCGCGGACAAAGAAGTGTTGAACGCCTTCAGCTACACCGGCGCCTTCGCTGTCTACGCCCTGGCCGCGGGCGCAACCCACGTCATCAACCTGGACGCCAGCCATGACGCCCTGGCCCTGGCCGACGCCAACCTGCGCCTCAACGGCTTCTCACCCGACCGCTGGCAAAACATCGAAGCCGACGTCTTCAAACAACTGCGCATCTGGCGCGACGCAGGCCGCCAATTCGACCTCATCATCCTGGACCCGCCCAAATTCGCCACCTCACGCGGCAATCTGCAACGCGCCACCCGCGGCTACAAAGACATCAACTGGCTGGCCATGCGCCTGCTGCGGCCCGGCGGTCTCCTCGCCACCTTCTCCTGCTCGGGCCTGGTCAACGCCGACCTCTTCCAGAAAATCCTCTTCGGCGCAGCCCTGGACGCGGGCCGGGACGCGCGCATCATCGCACACTTCCACCAAAGCCCGGACCACCCCATCCTCCTCACCTTCCCCGAAGCCGCCTACCTCAAAGGCCTCCTCCTGCACATCGCCTGAGCCCGGGCCCGCCCGCTCCCCCCATGCCCTCCCGATACATCTGCAGCAACTGCGGCGCACCCGTCTCGCCCGCCCAAAACCGCTGCCACAAATGCGGCGCCGAAATCGACTGGCGCAAAGCCGTGGGCCGCGTCAGCTACATCACCTACCTGCCCGACGCCCGCAAACGCCGTCGCAGACGCCGCGTCATCCTGGCAACCGCCCTCCTCACCCTCCTCGCCATCATCCTCCTGGGCTGGAACACCGACTGGGCGCAAAACCGATGGCAAAACCTGCGGCGGGACCATCTCAGCGCGGCTCGTGACGACCTCCAGCGCACCATCACGCTTCAAGAGAAGCAAACGCCCGCGTCCCCCCCAACGCCCGCACCTGATCCTACACC
>JALXAF010000113.1 GCA_026992375.1 Anaerolineae bacterium | reverse complement strand
CGCTCTGCGCCCCCGGAGTAAAGGTATTTCAGTACGTTTGCAAAGGCTTTTTTCAGGCGAAGATGACACCCCCCTCCCGCTTGCGGAGCGACTGAGAGGGACTTTCTCTCGCAGACGTAAAAACCTCAAAAAAGGGAAGTAATTTTTAGACGTTCACTTTGCAGTGGAGTCATCTCATGGCTGCGACGCGACAAAATTGAACCACCCCACTTGCCCGGGAGCGACGCTCAATCGCTGATGGTAGGTGCTACCGTTCATCTTCAGAACCACCTCGTAATCGCCAGCAGGCACAGCGCTCAACACCGCGTTCTCACCCAGTTCGGGATCAGGATGAAGCCCCTCGTCCAGGGCGTAGGTGGAGAAGACGCGATACAACCGTGAATCATCGCCCGACCAACGATATGCGTGCAATTTCACATCGTGCCAGGCTCGACCATCGGGCGCGAGCACCTGTCCGGCGATGACGCCGTATCCGGCAAAGGGCTTCAACCAAAGCGCGGCGTTGTAAACGTCGTTGTAGTCGTCAGGCGCATCCAGCCGCACCTCCACATGCACATGGGGGCCGATGGCGATGCCTGTCATGCCGGTGAGCCCCACCTGCTGACCCACGGTCACCCGCTGACCGGACGTCACTTGAACCTGCTGCAGATGCCCGTACAGCACATAAATCGTGCGTCCCTGCCAGGCTTGATCCAATTGAAAAACCACGACGTTGCCATAGAAACCGGGATAGGGGCCGTAGGTGTGGGCGGCGTCATCTGGGCCCGCATAGGCCACAACGCCGTCCCCCGGAGCCAGCAGGGGCGTGCCTGCGGGATTGGCGATATCGACGCCATGATGGACGCGGTAACGCCCGCCCGCTGTGCTGCCGAATGAGTAGCCCAGGTCTTCCATGCGGTTATACTTGGGGCCGACTGGACGGGCCAGAATGAAGTGCGGCTGGCTGCCTTCCTGATGCGCGGGCCAGGGGAGAACGGCCACGCCCGCGGGGGGCGGCGTAGGCTGAGGATGGGGTGTAGCCGCGCTGGCGATCGGGGCGGGCGCTTCGATGGTCACGGGGACAGGAGAGGGCGGGGGCGCAGCTGAAGGCGTCGCCCGGGGAGGCGGCGTGGCCGTGGGCGCGGGCGTCGGCGTAGGCAGGTCCGGCAGACGATCTCGGGGCGGGGCCGCAGCGAAGATGGCGCTGAGGATGCTGGCCCGCTCATCGGGCGTAGCCCAACGGGGCTGGGCGAAATCCTCCAGAACCGTGGTCAGCAACTCAGTGCTGAGCAGACGGCCCCGATAAATCGTATGCCGGGGAATGAGCGCGGTGCGGGTCTCCCAGCTTTGCATTTGATCGAAGAAAAGATTGCCCAGCCCATAAAGGATGATGGCCGGGCCGCCGGGGTCGTACGCGCCGTAGGGCTCCACCGCCTGGGGCACATGACTTTGAACGCCAGTGACGATGTCGGCTCCGGCGTTGTGCAGCGCCCGAAACTCCTCCACCTGATCCCGCGTAGGCCAGGGATTGTAGGTCTCCTCGAATTGCAGCTCCACCGAGACGATGTCCACCTGTTGGCTGAGCTGATGGATCATGTCCATGATTTTGGTCCGATTGGCGTAGTAGTAGCAGGCGCCGGGCTCGATGGCGGTGGCCCAAGCTTCTTCGGGCCACCAGGCCAACGCAGCCAGAAAGGCGTAATGATTGCCGTTGGATTCCCACAGCAACGGCTTGCAGGCTTCCTCTTCATTCAGACCGCTGCCATACACCGGAATGCCGTTGTCCTTGTAAAATTGCAGGGATTCCCGGGCGCCTTCGCGGCCGAAATCGTTGACGTGATTGCCACTGAGGCCCACGATATCCATGCCGATGGCTTTCAGCGCCTGCAAATAGGGATAATCGCTGCACAGCACCAGATTCATGTAGGTGTTGTTGACCTGACACCCCTTGATGAACGGAACCTCATTGCTGACATGAGTGATGTCCGCGGCGCTGAGGGTGTCGGAGATGACCAGGGCGGGATAAAGATAGCCTTTCTGCTCCATCTTCTCGGCAGTGCCGCGTGACATGGCGGTGACGCCGGTCATGATCAGCGTGGTCATACGCTCGACATCCCGATTGGCGTCGGGCTGAATGGCATCCTTCACCGCAGGAAGCGCCAGCGCGGCGTCGGGCCCGGAGAGAGTCAGGGCCAGGGCCAAAGGGTACTCCTTGGGCGTCAGGCGTTTGTCCAACACATTCTCCCCATCCACCGTCAACGCCTTGAAGCTCGGGTCCAGCAAGTCGAAGGGCAGAATGCCCA
>JALXAF010000112.1 GCA_026992375.1 Anaerolineae bacterium | reverse complement strand
CCCGCACCCGAACGCCCCACTCGCGTAGCGTCCGGGCGCTCCAGCAGCCCACCGGGCCAGCGCCAAAGATCACATGCAAATCATTGGGGTTGAGAGTGGATGGCGTTATGATGATGCGCTCCTGTATTGTTTGATGATGATGAAGACGCCAAGGGCGACGAGGAGCAAGGGCCAGAGGTAGCTCAGCAGGTTCAAAACGGTCTCTCCAACGTCACCTAGTAGCAGGAAAACGCCGATGCCGCCGATGATGCCGCCCGGGATCAGGGGCCACGACACGAAACGCCCTTCGGTGAGGGGAGAGAGCAAGGTGATGAGGCCCCATCCCAGGCCGAAGACAATCATAAACAGTGCGCCGTCATCGACGCCCGCCAGAATGGCTGGCCCATAATCCATGAACAGGATGCCGAAGCCAATACCAGTGAGGATGCCGCCGGGGATGAGCAGACCGAAGTTGCGTAGCAAAAGCGCCCAGGCGATGAAAATCAGCCCCAGGCCGGGCAGCATCAACGCCCCAAACGTCGGGCTTTGTACGATCTGTTCGACGAAAAACAGAATACCCATCAGGATGAGGATGCTGCCGGAGATATAGGTTTTGGTCAGCGTGGAAGATTCGTTGGTCTTCTGATCACTGTTTGGCACGGTCATGGTTGCAACCTCCTGGGAGAAGTGTTGGATTTGCTCGATTTTCCACCTTCACTTTAGCAAGCGGGAGGTCACATCGACCAGTGCCAGAAGTCATATTCGGGTCACATCCAGGGAGATTGCGCTTTCTGGACGCGAGTAGAGGCCGGATTGGCCCCTTCCCCGCCAGCCGGGCTCACTCGGGTTTGCGGGCGCTGATAAGGCCGCCCCAGGTGTGACGCCGCGCCGTCTCGTAATCCACGCCATGCGCTGCCGTCGCCCGGCGGTAGCGGGCCTGCCAGTCCGGCGGCTGGGCGGCTGGCTCCCAGTGAGCTTTGGCCGTGTAGATGCGCTCGAAGCCCGCGTCGAACAGGCCCGCATACCACGCGTCTTCGGTGCGGTATTGGAAGCTGTTGGGGATGACGCGGGCGTAAGCATCCAAAAAGAAGGCGTGCAAGGCGGCGTCGGGCGGCAGAAAGGGAGTGGCGAAGAGGATGGCCCCGCCCGGGCGCAGCGCCCGAAAAACGCGTTGCAGCAGCGCATCCGGCTCCGCGATGAACTGCATCACCTGCATGAGGATAACCGCGTGGTAAACGCCCGCCGCGGGCCGCCAACGCTCCGCGTTGCCCATGCGAAAGGTGATGTTGCCGACGCCGCGCTGTGCGGCCTTGTTTTGGGCCAGTTTTACGTTGCGCTCGGTCAGATCCATGCCTTCGATCCGCCCCTGCGGGTAGGCCTGGGCCACCGCCAGCGCGATCTCGCCATTGCCGAAGCCGATGTCCAGGATGCGGGCCTGGGGCGGGATGCGGCGTTGGCGCAGGGTTTTGATCACCGTGCGGGGATTGACGTAGGTGCGCTGGCCGTCCCAGGCGCTATAAAAGGCGATGACGGGCGCTTGATGGTCGGGTTGTGCGGGCATGAGATTCTTGGTAAGATGATATTAGGATGAATGCTTTGCTGGCGACACTTATTCCAATGATGGGCGCGAGCGGGTGGCAAACGGCGTTGGCCCGGATGACGCTGCTGGCGCTTGGCGGCCTGTTTCTGCTGGCCATGAGCTGGGCGGATTTGCGGCGCTGGATCATCCCCAACAGCCTGCTTCTGCCCGGCGTTCTGCTCGTTCTGGCGCTGCGAGGGCTTTTTATGCCCGCGACCCTGCCCGGCGCGTTGCTGGGGGGCGTTCTGGGCTGGCTGACGTTCTGGCTGCTGGCCCGTCTGGGCGATGGTCAGCTTGGCAACGGCGATGTGCGGTTGGCTGGATTCATCGGTCTGCTCACGGGCGTGGTGTGGGTGCTGCCCGCGCTGTTGTTGGGGATGTTGCTGGGCGGTCTGACAGCGTTCGGGCTTATCGCGTCGGGCCGGGCGAGGATGGATGACGGGTTTCCCTACGGGCCCGCCATGAGCCTGGGCGCGGCCGTGGTGCTGATGATAGCCCTGCTATGAAAATAGGATGATAGCTGGTTGCTGAAGGGTCGCAAAGCCCACGCTGGGCGAGTCTGCAACGAGCGGGCCTGGCTTCCCGCGCCGTCCTGACCGCGAGGTTTTTGTCCGTATCGGCGCAGGGCGTCGCGCCAGTCCGATGTCGTTTTACGCCAGAAATTGATCCAGCACAACGAACAGCGCCCGCAGATCGTCCGGGCCCAGCTCGCCCATGTGAGCGATGCGGAAGGTCTTGTTTTTGAGGTTGCCGTAGCCGTTGCCAATGATCATGCCCTTTTGGCGGGCGAAGGCGATCATGGCGGGGACATCGACGCTGCGGACGTTGGCGATGCAGGTGACAGTGCGGGATTCATAGCCCGACGAGGGGAAGAGCTCGAAGCCCCGCTCCCGCGCCCAGGCGTGCGCGAGCTTCATGCTGGCTTCGTGCCGGGCCCAGCGCGCTTCCAGCCCCTCGGCCAGAATGCGGTCGAGCTGCACATCCAGGGCGTTGAGCAGGCTGACCGCGGGGGTGGCGGGCGTGGTCTTGCCCGCGGCCAGATATTTCTCCAGCATCAGCAGATCGAAATACCAGCCCCGGTTGGGGACGTTCTGCGCCCGGGCCAGCATTCGATCTGAGACCGCGGCGAAAGCCAGGCCCGGCGGCAGGGCGAAAGCCTTTTGGCTGGAGGTGAGCAGCATGTCCAGGCCCCACTCGTCGAAGGGGATGCGCACGCCCGAGGCCGAGGACACCGCATCCACCAGGATGAGGACATCGGGGTGTTTTTTGTGCACGAGGCGGGCGATGGCCCCCACATCGCTCATCACCCCGGTGCTGGTCTCGTTGTGCACGATGGTGACGGCGTCGAAACCGCCCGCGGCCAGGGCCGCGTGCACATCCTCCGGGCGGATGGGCTGTCCCCAGGGGATGTCCACCCGCACGGCCTCTTTGCCGTTGCTGACCGAGACCTTGTTCCAGCGGTCGCCGAACGCGCCCGCGACCATGTTGAGAACCTTGCGGCCCGGGCGCACCGCGTTGCGCACCGCAGCCTCTTGCAGGCCCGTGCCCGAAGACGCGGTGATGTACACATGTTGCCCGGTGAGCAGCACTTGCTTGAGCCGGGGCAGAATCCCGTAAAACAAATCGGCGAAATCTTTGCTGCGGTGCCCCAACATCGGGCGGGTTTGGGCCTGCAGCACTTCGGGGGCGATTTCGGTGGGGCCGGGAATGAAAAGTTTGGGATGCGACATCGCGGGTGACTCCAATGAAGAAGATTCAGTGCATTTGGCAGCGGCCAAAAGATTGCTCACAAAAGGATTTCATGCTATAGTGCCTTTCTGTGAAAAATAAGCAAGCGACTGCTTTCTTGCCACTTATTCTGATTGTATCCTGTCTGGCCTTTTCCCGCCAGATATTTCGTCCTCATTCTCGGCCTGATTCCTTGCAAACAATCCTATGACCATTGCTGAAGCCGTCATCATTGTCTTGCAACTGATATTCCTGGAAGGCATTCTCTCTATCGACAATGCCGCGGTGCTGGGCGCGATGGTGGCGCCGCTTCCGGCCACCAAGCCCATTCCCTGGCCCCACTGGCTGAGCTTCTTGTCCTCTTGGGGGGATCGGGTGTTCGGGCCGCAGCGCAAGGCGGCGCTGACGGTGGGGTTGATTGGCGCCTACGCAGGACGGGCATTGATGCTGTTGCTGGCAACCTTCATCATCGCAAATCCCTGGCTACGATTGTTGGGCGCGGCTTATCTCTTCAAACTGGCCATCGAACATCTGGGCAGTTCGCATTCCGAGTGGGAGGAAGAAGAGGAGGCCGAGGCGTTATCCCACAAGACCGCTGAAAAGGGGTTCTGGACGGTGGTTTTGCTGGTGAATCTGGCAGACATGGCTTTTAGTCTGGATAATGTGGTGGCGGCGGTGGCGCTGAGCACCGATTTTTGGGTTGTGTTTTTGGGCGTGGCCATCGGCATTTTGATCATGCGTTTCGCCGCACAGATATTCACCATTCTTATCGAACGCGAGCCGGTGCTTTCCACTGCCGCCTACCTGCTTGTGCTGGCTATCGGCGTCGAGGTGCTCATTTCCGATATCACCTTGCTGATGGGACATGAATTCGATTTTGCAAGTTGGCAGAAATTCAGCATTTCACTCGCCATCCTGGCGCTGTCGGTCATCTACGCTCATTCAGCTTTTCTACAGAAGACGCTTGGGCCGATATTCCATGTCTTCAAACGCATTTTTTATTATATCAACCACTTTATCGATTTGCTGTTGACGCCGTTCGGTTGGTTTTTCAAAAAGATTTATCAAGGTATGGCGTATCTGTTCCGTAAATAGAACGCAGATGACGCAGAAAAAGCTGATCTACGCAGATAAAAACAGATAAAATCAAAACAATCTGCGAAAATTTGTGTGCATCAGATGTTTCTGCGTTCCATTTTCGTTCGTTATGTGGTGAGCTATCGCTCATGGCGACTGTTTCGGCAGATCAAACCTCAGAAAATCGTTATCTAACACTTCTCATCCAACCCCACTTTATTCAGGAGGTGTTATGTGTCCACGCTGGCCGAAAAATATGTAAGCGCGATCGATCGCTTCACTGAGTGGCTGGGTTGGCTATCCCAGATGCTGACAGCCCTGGTGGTGCTTATCGGGTTTACGAACGTTGTGCTGCGCTATACGGGATTCATGATCGGCGTGCGTATGACGTCGAACATGATCATCGAGCTGCAATGGTATATTTATTCGCTGGTGTTCATTTTCAGCTTTCCCTACATCCTCAAGCACGATATCAACGTGCGTGTGGACTTTTTGTATGGGCAGTGGGAGAAACGGCGTCAGGTTTGGGTTGATTTCATCGGCAATTTCTTCTTCCTGATTCCGTTTCTGATCCTGGGCAGCTATATCGCCTGGCCCGCCATCCTGCAATCGTGGGGGCTGCGGCCCAACGGCTCATGGGGGGCGATGGAATGGTCGCCCGATCCCAGCGGTCTGCCCCGGGCGCCCATCAAGTCGATGATCATCTTCGGCTTCATCACCTTGCTGCTGCAATCCATCTCCGAGCAGATCAAGTACTGGTGGTATCTGCGAGGCAAGGCGTCGGAAGAGATTCTGGAAGAGAAAGAGCATGATGCGCCGCTGCGTATCGAGTAGATCGACGGTCATCCCATAACCATCTGGCGTATTCATTCTGGAGAGAGATTATGGCATCAACGACAATTTTGGGCTTGTTGGCCCTTTCCATGTTCGTATTTTTCTTTATTCTGATTCTGATCGGTTATCCGGTGGCGTTTTCGTTTGCGGGCACGGCGGTGATCTTCACCATCCTGGGGATCGCCCTGGGCGCGTTCAATCCCAATCTACTCAAGTTATTGCCCAGTCGCTGGTTTGGCAGCATGAACAACTTTACATTGCTGGCGATCATTTTCTTCGTGTTCATGGGCGCGGTGTTTGAAAAATCGGGCCTGGCGGAGCAACTGCTGACCACTATCGGCATTCTCCTCGGGCCCCTGCGTGGCGGCCTGGCTCTGACGGTGGTCATCGTGGGCACGCTGTTGGCTGCGGCCACGGGCGTGGTGGCGGCCACGGTCATCGTCATGGGCCTGATGTCTCTGCCCATCATGGTGAAATACAAATACGATCATCAGTTGGCCACTGGCGCGATCATCTCCTCGGGCACGCTGGCCCAGTTGCTGCCCCCCAGTCTGGTGCTGGTGGTGCTCAGCGATCAGGTGGGCATCAGCGTGGGCGATCTGTTCATGGGCGCATTGATTCCGGGGTTGATTTTGGCGGGCCTGTACGCTGCCTATGTATTGGTTGTTGCATTCTTCAAGCCCGAGAAAGCGCCGCCTCTGCCCCCAGAGGCCCGCACACACAAGGGCTGGGCGCTTTTCCGCCGCGTGATTGTAGCGGTCATTCCGCCCCTGTTGCTCATCTTCGCGGTGCTGGGCTCCATCTTCTTCGGCTTCGCCACCCCCACCGAAGCGGGCGCTGTGGGCGCTTTCGGCGCGGTGGTGCTGACAGCCATGAATCGCAACCTGACCTGGGATCTGATCAAAAGGGCCTCCCGCTCCACCGCCAACATCACGGCTTTGGTGCTGATGATTCTCTTCGCCTCCACCTACTTCAGCATCGTGTTCGATGGCCTGGGCGGTCAGGAGTATGTGAAATCGCTGTTGACCGACCTGCCCGGCGGTTATTGGGGCTTTATCATCGTGGCCAATATCGCCATCTTCCTGTTGGGCATCAACCTGGAGTTCATCGAGATCAGCTTCATCGCCATGCCGCTGCTGGTGCCTGCGGCCCGAGAGCTGGGCGTGGATCTGGTCTGGTTCTCGGTGATGATGGCCATCAACCTGAACATGGCGTTCATCTCCCCGCCCGTGGGCTTCTCCCTCTTCTATCTGCAAAGCGTGGCCCCACCGGAGGTGAAGACCATCGATATCCACAAGGGGGCTTTGCCATTTATGGCGTTGCAGGGAGTGGGCCTCATCATCGTCATGCTTTTCCCCCAAACCGTGACCTGGCTGGTGAATCTCTCGGCGCATTAGCTGCGCTGCAATCATTGGACGCGAAAAAGGGCGCTGCCTCGGCAACGCCCTTTTTGTTTGCAGAAATAGCGATATTCTGGCTTCCACCACGCTTCGGAGGCCCGGCGAGACCTCCGCGTCGGTGAAAAATGTGCGTCCTACGCGACGTTTTCGAACTTGGTGGCCACGTAATCCATGAAGCTGGCCTCGTTGATGCTGTTCCATTCCCAGATGCGCTGGCGGAAAGCATCCCATTGATCGAAGATGGTCTTGAAGTCTGCGTCCTGCTGCTTGTATTCATCGAAGAGCGCATTGGCGGCGTCTTCTGCGGCCTTGAGCACCTCATCGCTGTAACGCCGCAACTGGATGCCGTAATCCAGCAGCCGCTGCAGAGCCTCGTTGTTTTTGGCGTTATAGCGGGCCAGCATGGTGGCGTTGGCCTGATACGCAGCGGTCCTGATGATCTCCTGATAGACCTCGGGCAACTTGTTCCACTCATCCAGATTAACTTGCACCTCCAGCGAGGGGCCTGGCTCCCACCAACCGGGATAGTAGTAATACTTGGCCACTTTGTGGAAGCCGAGTTTCTCGTCGTCGTAGGGCCCGACCCATTCCGCCGCATCGATGGCGTTGGTTTGCAGGGCCTGGAAGATCTCGCCGCCGGGGAGCACCTGCACGGTGACGCCCAGCTTGTTCATCACCTTGCCGCCCAGGCCCGGAATACGCATCTTCAGACCTTCGAGATCCTTGGGCGTGTTGATCTCTTTGTTGAACCAGCCGCCCATCTGCGCGCCCGTGTTGCCGGCTGGGAACTGAATGACATTGAATCGCTCTTTGTAAAGTTGCTGCAAAAGATCGAGTCCGCCGCCTTCATACAACCATGAATTCTGCTGGGTGGCCAACAAACCGAAAGGTAGCGCGGTGCCAAAAGCGACGGCGTTGGTCTTGCCTACATAGTAATAAGCTGCCGTATGCCCCACAGGAACAGCGCCCTGAGAGACTACATCCAGCACCTGCAGGCCCGGAGCGAGTTCGCCCGCAGCCCGGGGCACGATGGTGAATTTGCCGCCGGTCATCGCCGTGACGCGCTCGGCAAAGGTTTGAGCGCCGCCATAGATGGTGTCCAGCGCCACGGGCCAACTGGTGGCCATCTCCCATTTGAGTTCGGGTAGAGCTGAATCTTTGGCGACCTCCTTCTTCATCTCCTCTTCGGCCTGTCC
>JALXAF010000111.1 GCA_026992375.1 Anaerolineae bacterium | reverse complement strand
AGTTCCATCTGGACAAAGCCGCCTGGTTGCAAGCCCAACACCGGGAAAACACCCTGAAAGAACGCAAAGAGCTGCTCCTCGCCCGTCACGACGGCCCCCTCTCGCCAGTGGTGGAAGACTGGCTGGAACAGGTGGAGGCCGATAGCGCCGCCCTGCGCAAGGGCCGCACCATGATCACCATTCAGGTGCGCCGCCCCGAAGTGCGCAACGCCATTCTCGAAGACCCCGAACTGCGCCGCTACTGCCGCCTGCTGGATGATCGCACGCTGCTCATTCCCAGCTCGCGCGAGCGGGCCTTCACCCGCAAAGTGCTGCAACTGGGCTATGGCGTCATCGGCGGCTCCAACGGCAAGTAGATTGGAAACTGGCCACGGCGAGAAAACGTCTGACGAAGCAACACAGGCCTTTTATTCCAACCCACGTCATGCGTAAAACCCTTCGGCTACGCTCAGGGCAGGCTGTCAAACGTCATGAGGTTGTCAACAGAGCGGCATTCTACCATGAGAATGACATCGTTACAACAGGATGACGTTTGACGCTTTACGTTTTACGGTCTTGGCGTGTCGCCTGTTGGCGACTCTAACCTTCAAGGTTTGACATGTGAGCTGTATAGTCACAGGTCGTTTTCACTTTAATCATCACTCATTAATCATTGATTTCAAACAGCATCGCCCCAACATCCTCTCACACCCGATTGCCATGCTTATCACCAACGGACGCATCCTCACCTTTGGCGACGACCATCGCCTCATCGACAACGGCGCTGTACTCATCCAGGATGACCGCATTGTCGAGGTGGATTTCAGCCACATCCTCGAAGAAAAATATCCGGAAGAAGAGCGCCTGGACGCCCGCGGCATGTTGGTCATGCCCGGCATGATCGTCGCACACACCCATTTCTACGGAACTTTCGCCCGGGGCATGTACATTCCCGGCCCGCCCATGAAGGATTTCCCCGAGATATTGGAGCGGCTGTGGTGGCCCCTGGATCGCGCCCTGGACGAGGAGGGCGTGCGCTACTCCGCATACGTCCCCATCCTGGACGCCATCCGTTACGGAGCCACCACCCTCATCGATCATCACGCCAGCAACCGCTTCATCGACGGCTCGCTGGATGTCATCGCCGAAGTTGTGGAGGAGACGGGCGTGCGGGCCGCACTTTGCTATGAGGTCAGCGATCGGGATGGGGAGGATGTGGCCCTGGCCGGGATTCGAGAAAATGTGCGTTTCATCAAGAAGGCGCGCGAGATGGCGAATCCCCACATCGCCGCCACCTTTGGCCTGCACGCCGCGCTCACCCTCAGCGATGAGACCCTGAACCGCTGCGTGGCCGAAGCCGAGGCCATCGGGCATCGGGGCTTCCACATCCACGCCGCCGAAGGCCCGGCCGACCGGGAGCACTCCCTGGCGACGTACGGCGTCCCCACCATCGACCGGCTGGCCCAACGCGGCATTTTGGGCCCCAACACCATCGTGGCCCACGCCATCGACATCGACGCCTGGGAGATGGCCGCGTTGAGCGCGTCCGAGACCTGGGTCAGCCATCAGCCCCGCTCCAACATGAACAACGGCGTGGGCGTGGCCGATATCCCCGCCATGCTGCGGGGCCACATGAAGGTGGTGTTGGGCAACGACGGCTTCTCCAACGATGTGTTCGAGGAGATGCGGGTGGCTTATCTGCTGCACAAATCCGAACGCCGCGATCCCCGGGTCATGCCCGCAAATCAACTCCTGGACATCGTGATGCAGAACAACGCGGCCCTGGCGCAGCAATTCTTCGGGCGCACCTTCGGGCGGCTGCAACCGGGCGCTGCCGCCGATGTGATCCTGGTCGATTACGATCCGCCCACGCCCCTCAGCGTCGACAACTTCCCCTGGCACATCATCTTCGGCTTCGATGGCCGCAAGGTGGACACCACCATCGTGGGCGGGCGCATCCTCATGCGTCACGGCGTCATCCCGCATCTGGATGCAGAGCGCATCTACGCTCGCAGCCGCGAAGCGGCTCAGGCCACCTGGAAGCGCTTCTGGGGCGAGGATTGAGCGAAGAGTCCAATACAAAGAGGCGCAAGTAATTTGCGCCCAGCATAACTGCTAAGGTAGGCTGTTTGTTTTCGGTGGCTTGGCTCCTGCAGCGGCAGCCCCCTCAGCCCTCCCCGCAAGCGGTGGGAAGGGCTCTCCGCCTGCAAAAAACTTTGCAAACCAGCGGCTCCCTCCCCTGCAAAGGAGCGAAGCGACTGGCGGGGGAGGGCTGGGGTGGGGGCCAGGTCCAGCGGCCAAGGC
>JALXAF010000110.1:23015-25483 GCA_026992375.1 Anaerolineae bacterium | reverse complement strand
ATGTAAGGAGAAAGAAGATTCACCATTCCATTCAAAGGAAGTTAGAAAAATGCCTGCACTTGCCACGATTACCTCGAAAAGCCAGATTACCATTCCCAAAGACGTCCGCGAGAAGCTGAATCTGCGCCCGAAAGACCGCCTGCTGATGACCGTACAAGGGGATCGCATTATCGTGATCCCGATCCGGATGCGGCCGCTATCAGAACTGTTCGGCGCATTGCCTGTGGAAGAGCCAGTGGAGGACCTGAATACTATCCGTGAGCAACTCCGATGGGAGTTGGGGCGTCGCATTGCGGAGGGTGAAGAATGAAAAAGGCGTACGTCGACACGAATGTCCTCTTGCGATTCATCACCGCGGCGCCCGCAGAGCAGGCGACACAGGCGCGGAAGCTGTTCGCTGCGGCGGAGAGAGGGGAAGTCCGGCTGGTTTTGGATGAGATCATCGTGGCGGAGACGGTGTGGGTGCTGTCCTCCTTCTACAAATTCAGTAAGGCAGATATCAAAGAGGTGCTATTGCCGATCCTGGCCAATGAGGGCATCGAATTGCATGATAAGCGGGACATGTTGCTGGCGCTGACGCTTTTTGCCGATCTGAACGTCGATTTTGTCGACGCACTGGTCAGCGTCCATATGGATCATAGTGACGTTCATGAGATTGTGACCTTTGATAAACATTTTGACCGTCTACCGGGCGTTCAGCGCGTGTCGCCAAAGGACTTTCTGGCCGGAGACTGATTACTGACTCACTGATCACTGATGACTGGAAGGCGCTTTAGCGCCTGATCCTGAACGGCCCGATGCGCCAGACGCGGGCGGGTTTGGCCGGGCGGGTGGCGGTCGAGGCCGCGGGCAGGGGCGCGAAGAGGAGGTCGCCCAACGTACGGGCGGCCTGACGCAGAGGTTCCGAGAACGCATACGCGGGCCGGAACTGAACGCGGGCCACGTCCACCCGCGGGTCGTCGGGGATCACCGCGGCCAGGGGCGGGGGCGCATCCAGCATCTGCGCCAGCGAACGCATCACCTCCTCCGGCCCGAGCTGCGAGTCCCGCACCCGGTTGAGCACGAGATGGATGCCCGAGAGCGGCACGGCGTGCCGTCCCGCCAGGGCCTGATACGCCAGCTGCGTGGCCTCGCGGGCCGCGAGCAGGCCGTCGGGCGTGGCCGGGGCCACGATGAGCAGGGTGTTGGCCGCAGCAATGGCGGGCGCAGCCAGCTCAGGGGAGGAGACGTCGAGGACGACGACGGCATATCCGGCGTGAGCTGCTGTGTTGGCCAGTGCGGGCAGGCCCGTGGCCGGGGACCTGGCGTCGGGCAGGGCGCGGTCCAGCGCGGCCTGGTCGGGGAAGCCCGCCAGCACGTCCAGGACGTCATACTGGCGCACGGCCAGGCGCAGGCCCTCGGGCGTGGGGTTGGCGAGCCAGTCCAGGAGATTGGGCTCGGGCCGCTTGAAGCCCAGG
The DNA here is from genome assembly GCA_026992375.1 of Anaerolineae bacterium. Taxonomy (GTDB): domain Bacteria; phylum Chloroflexota; class Anaerolineae; order J102; family J102; genus M2005. Next base: position 24,026 of record JALXAF010000110.1, on the reverse strand, counting down.
CGCAGGGGCAGGACGTCGGGCGCGCCCAGGCCCGCCAGCAGGGTGGGGAGCCGCCGTTCCGCCGCCTCCAGGGCCAGAGACGCGGACAGGGTGCTTTTGCCCACGCCCCCTTGCAGGCTCCACACCGCGATGCAGCGCCAGCCCACCATGGCCGTGCGGTGGCCGTTCTGTTGCAGCAGATTGGACGCGGCGCTGACGCGGTGCAGGCGCTGTTGGGCGGCCAGAGTCTCGTAGATGCGGCCCGCCAGCTCGGGCAGGTTGACCTCGCCCGTAAGCACCTGTTGTACGGGCGGCAGCTCGCTGACCGCGGCCGTGACCGAGGGAGGCGTGTCCGCGGGCAGGATGACGAAGACCGCGCCCTCGTAGCCGGAGAGGGCGGAGGCCAGGGCGTCGAAGTCGGGGAAGACCTCGGCCAGGACCAGGAGGGCGTCGGGGTGGAGGGCCAGCTTGTAGCGGGCGTCCGGAGCGGAGGTGGCGGTGGCCAGGACGCGGAAGCGGGGGTCCGCGCTGAACGCGGCCACCAGGGGCCCGGCCCGGTCAGGGGGAGCGGCCAGGAGCAGGCTGATGGGGTTGGACGATGCCGACGTGCTCACGCCCCAGCTCATGGCGCTTCCTCCTCGATGGGCGGCAGGGGCAGGAGTTCGGAGAGGCTGAAGCCGTTGCTGGCCAGAGGCGCCACGTCCTGGGGCATCAGGTACAGGGTGAGCGCGTCCTTCTCCGCGTTGAGCGCGGCCAGGAGTTCGACAGGGGAGATGTAGAGGACTTGAGCACCCTCGAAATCGGGGGCGATGGCGTGAGTCAGGTCGTCGAACGCGGCTCGATCCATGGGTCGTTCGGTCGGTTGGTCGCCTGGTCGCGCGGTCTCCTCGTCGAGGATGAGATCGGTGTCAGTGGAGAGGGTTTGGGTGATGGGAATGAATGCGACCGGATAGGGCTCGATGGGGGCGGCCAGGAGGATGACGCCCTCGTTCGCGGGCGTGTTGCTGCGTCCGGGCGACGCGGTCAGGCCCG